>JAXIPJ010000107.1:0-5032 GCA_045402985.1 Anaerolineales bacterium | reverse complement strand
ATCTTTTCCACATCGCAATTTGGATTGCAACTCTCGAATGCAACTTTGTATCCGCCGGATCGGGATGCCATGCAATGGGTGCGTGAGAATACGCCCGCTGATTCGCGTTTCTCGTGCTGACGGGTACCTCGTCTGTCTCGTGTGATTCGGTGTTGGAATGGTTCCCCGCGCTGACGGGCCGGCAGAGTATTTACACTGTGCAGGGCACAGAGTGGACTAAGGGCACTGATTTTAATGACTACGTCCGGTCCACCTATGCGGTGCAGGAATGTTTGCCTGGCGGCGATGCAGCCTGCCTAGACGCGGCAGTCAGCCGTTCCGCCTATGATTTTATTTATCTATCAAAAACCTTGCGCGTCGATAATTGTAGCCAACTCGCGCTGCCCAGAACGTTTCCCTACTTTATTGAGCATATGCGGGCTGAAGGTGGATTTAACGTGATTTACGAAACAGGTGGGGCGATAATTTTTGGCTATCAATAATCCGCTGCGCGAATTTCGATCATAATATGAATCAAAACACATCGATAATAGAACGTGGGATTGCCATTTGGCGGAAGGTGCCGCCCTCCTGGAAGTTTTCACTTCTATCTGTCACACTGATGCGCGTATTTTACACACTATGGTCTTTCATATTCCTTTCCACCTTTTCGCTGGTTGTTCAAAATCAGGAATTTTTTGGTGAGCCTGTAGTCACTGTGTTTGATCTGCACACAAGTCGCGCTTATGCTTATGAGCGTCTTATGGACGAGGATTTGCTTACCTTCCGGAAATTTGACAGCACACACCTGATCGATACAAAAACGGGTAGCATCTGGCAATTTTCTGACGGCAGGGGTACTTTAGGTTTTTATGAGGGCCAGTCTCTTTCACCAACTAAAATTACAACTGAAGGATTATTCCCGTATCAGGGCGTGTCAGTGCATTCTGATCCATGGCTGGCAATATGGCAGCGGTTTGATGTTAATTGGTATCTTGCGATCGCTCAAGATGGTTATGGAAATGTATCGGGTGATGTGCATTTCCCTCCACTCTATCCTGTTTTGATCCGTTTATTATCCTTGATATTGCGAAATGATTTTGTATCAGCATTGGTCATTTCGCAATTTGCTTTGTATTTTATGGTGAAGCTTTTGTATGATTTGTTCACTGAATGGGGGGGCGATGAACTCGCCAAAAGGGCCACTTTCTTTTTATTGATCTTTCCAACATCCTTTTTTTTCTTCAGCGCTTACACAGAAGCGCTCTTTATGATGTTGGCCATCCTTTGTTTGAAGGCCACCCGGAACGCTAAATGGCATTGGGCGGGATTCTGGCTGTGCTGTGCCATTCTCGTCCGGTTGCAGGGGGTCGCTCTTCTCCTGCCACTGGCATGGGGCCTGTTGCAAACGCGTTTTAGAAATATAAGATTTGCCGACCTGTTTTTTGCAGGCTTAGGTCCCATGGTTGCGATAGGTATATACTTGCTAATTCGCGCCAAAGGCGGAGATCCATCCATAATCCCCTTTACCGAGACCAATCTGCATGCGCGGATTGCGCTGCCATGGGAGAACTTGATCTATTCGGTTCAATCCATTTTTAATGGATCGGCAGGATATATTGATATCTTAAATCTTGCGGCTTTGGTTTTGTTCAGCATCTTATTGATTGTACATTGGAAGAAATTTCCATTGGAATATGATTTGTTCTCAACTGCCAGCCTTGTGGTCCTAACAATGCGTTTAGTGGATACACAGCCGCTCAACTCAATGATCCGCTATCTGCTGACGATCTTCCCTGTGTTCTATCTTTTCGGTATTTTTGCTGAAAATAAATTGATAAACCGATTGATGTTTGTGTGCTTTTTGGTCCTGAATTTATTCTTGAGCGCTCAGTTTTTTTTATGGGGATGGGTTGCCTGAAAACGGTTAGCGACTCATGATGATTGCTGTGTCATCCTCATAAAGTACACTCCACTCCATTTGACTCAACTTATCCAGGATCGGCCAGCCTGGCTCTAGTATGACAAAATTAACCTGCCACCAATCCAGCAATGCCAATCCCTCATCTGTCGCGTTCACCACACTCCACCATTCGCTGATTGTCTTTTCGCCATAGAGATCCGCGCGACCATCAATAAAAACAGGATATTGGGGCAGTTCCCATTGCAGGTAGCCTCCCCAGTTGTAAGCATTGAACATCTGACCTTCAGGTTGATTCGCACGGATCCATTTTACTGCTTTCAAGGGAAGACCACTATGTACTTGCTGGTCCGTGGAAACTGAGTAGGTGTGTGTTGCTAATATAAAAAAAAATAACCCCAAGATCGTTAAATTTAGTGTGATTGCAACTGGCATCGGAACTGGTGCCGATTTTTTTGGTTCATAGAGTTTTTGTATCTGGTTTGATAATACTGGCAGCCATTCCAGCCACACAGCTTTAAGAGATTCTATTGCTACCGGGGTTGCAATAATGACACACGGTCCGATGCTTCGTTGTGAGATGAAAGCCATGTAGGAAAAACCAATTACTTTCAGGATATCGCTCCAGCGTAATGGCTTTCTGCCCGTTCCCGATCCAACAATGATCAGGAATAAAAGCCAGAGAAGGGGATGCAGATCCAATCGATGAAAATCGGGTGAACTCCATTCTGTGATTGATTGGATGGATATACCGACCGTGTAAAATGGCAACTTCCACAAGGAAAAACCATTTGGATTAAGGGCAAGTGCCAAAGCTGCGATCAATGTCCAAACACCAAGGTGACCTAATTGTGGAAGCGAAAGGCTGTTGTCTCTTTTTAGTAGATTGTCAAATCCATTTCCGATGATGAACGCGAATATGAGCAGAAAACCCCATATAAAGCCGCCATGCATGTTTGCCCATAAAATGAATAGCACAACGAGAAGCCAGGGTCGCTTCAAAATAAGTTCATCGTTCTCTCTCAGTCCGTAGTCGAGGATTGCTAGGAGGAGAAATGAAAAAATCTGTGGACGCGGAGTCCAGACTGGTGCAATGGCGAAACTGGCCAGCAGAATAATAAGCAATGGAAGCGGAAATGGGCTGTGCAATGTATGCTTATAAATCACCACCATAGTTACAACAGCAATCACTGCTACCAGTAATGTGATGCCTAAATATCCGCCGAATTTATATGCTAGAAAAAGAACGATATCAGAAAGCCAGAAGGCATTTGTCCAGTTCTCGCCATAATGTGTATACGAGAAAATATCTGTGGTAAGTATCTTCCCCTGACTTACCATTTCCTTGCCCGCTGCCAGATGCCACCACAAGTCCGCATCCTGTGGAGGACTGAGCGTAATGAAAAACACAAGCATGAACACAAGGATTAGGAAGACTTTGCGTACATCTTTGATGGAAGCAAATATGTTCATCAGCATGACACCTTCTTGTATGATTATACACACTCGCTGTTAAAACAAATCAGCTCGACCGTTAGTTAGATCGAGCTGATTATCAATTTAGCTTGTCTATTCGCCCAAATAATCGCGCAATTTGCGCCTGATCGAGGGATGCCTGAGCCTGCTCAGTGCCTGCGCTTCGATCTGTCGGACGCGTTCACGCGTGACGCCCATTTTGCGGCCCACTTCTTCGAGTGTATAAGCCTGTCCGTCAAGCAGACCATAGCGTAGCTGCAAAATGCGGACTTCGCGCGGCGGCAATCCGTTTAGCACTTCGCCGAGGTGCTCTTTCAACAAATTGTAAGTGGCAGTGTCATCGGGAGGAGGGGCTTCATCATCTTCGATGAAATCGCCCAGCACCGAATCCTCTTCGTCGTCAGTTGGCGTTTCGAGCGAGAGTGGGCGCCGCGCCACCTGGATCATGTTTTCCACCTTCTTGGGTGGGACATCCAGTGCGACGGCAAGTTCTTCCACGCTTGGCTCGCGGCCAAGGCGTTGAGTCAACTGATGCTGGACGCGCAGGAGCTTGTTGATCTGGTCGCCCATATGGACAGGCACACGGATCGTACGTCCCTGATCGGCAATCGCGCGGGTGACAGCCTGACGAATCCACCAGGTTGCATACGTTGAGAACTTATGTCCGCGGCGATAATCGAATTTCTTGGTCGCACGTATCAGGCCGATGTTGCCTTCCTGGATCAAATCCAGGAACGGCACGCCGCGTCCCATGTACTTTTTCGCTACTGAGATCACCAAACGGGAGTTGGCAGTAATGAGGTGCTCGCGCGCCGCCCAGCCATCTTCGATAAGTTTGCGCAGTTCAGAGCGGCGGCGTGGACTGGCGTTGCCTTTCGCAAGTTCCTCGCGCGACATGCGTCCACGCTCGATGCGTTGAGCCAGTTTTACTTCCTCTTCCGCGGTCAAAAGTGGGACGCGGCTGACTTCCTTGAGATACAAACCTATCGTGTCGTCTGTATCTCTATTTGCCAGGTAGTCGTCCAGCCCCAGATCGGCCTCAGGTTCAACTTCAGTCTCTTCAACGGCAACAAGTTCATCTTCCGTAGGTTCTGCGGAGGCCGCATCTTCAACAAAGGGAATACCCGCGCTCAATAGAGCCGAAAAGGCTTCTTCGAGTTGTTCAACATCCTGTTCAGCTTCAGGGAAGAAATGCAGGATATCATCGAGCGTGATATATCCTTTTTGCCGGCCCAATTCAACGAGCCGCGCAATTGCGGAAAATTCTTCCTCTTCATCAACCATTAATATCTTATCTACATCCATTCGTTAAAGGTCCATTTTTCTTATAAGGATACACTTTTTTAAGGTGAATTTCAATAGCTATTTCATTGTTTTTCTACACTACTTAGACGCCCTAGGTTAAAAAATGTTACGTTCTAGGGCGTAGGAGTCTCATTAGAAGGCGTACCCGCCTCCGACGTAGGGGAGATCGGGGTTTCAGTCAGAGCCATGGGGCTGGGTGTGGGCGTCTCCAGATAAGGTGGGCTATTTAGAAGTCCCAGAAGGGCATCCACGGAACTTTTGCTGACGATGACGGTCTCGCCGTCGATAATTTGAACGTAATATCCACTTTCTGTTGGTGTGATAACACCAATCTTTACGTTTCGTTCCACG
>JAXIPJ010000336.1:0-4315 GCA_045402985.1 Anaerolineales bacterium | reverse complement strand
AGGATGACTCACCAGCGCCTTTGCCACCTCCGCGCCGGGAGCCATGATGAGGTTGAATACTCCTGCAGGTAAACCGGCCTCTTCAAAAACTTTGACAAACGCGGCCGAGATGGCTGGAGTCTCTGGCGATGGTTTCCAGATTACTGTGTTGCCCGCAACCAACGCAGGGAAAATTTTCCATGAGGGGACGGCGATGGGGAAATTCCATGGCGTGATCAATCCGACAACGCCAGATGGGTCGCGGACAGCCATGCCGAATTTATTTGGCATTTCAACGGGGGCAGTATAACCAAGCAAGCGGCGTCCCTCTCCTCCCATGAAGTAGGCCATGTCGATGGCTTCCTGCACATCGCCGCGCGCTTCCGCGATCACTTTGCCCATGTCGCGTGTGAGCAGTTGTGAAAGTTCCTCTTTTTTCTGCTTGAGAATATCACCCACTTTGAAGAGCATTTCCCCACGCAATGGGGCAGGAGTCAGGCGCCAAGGTTGGTAGGCCTTCAAGGCCGCGTCCGCGGCGGAATCTACATCGGCAATATCGGCTTGAGCAATATCTGCCAGCAATTCTTCGTTGGCAGGATTGATCGTCTGAAATGTGCTTCTGCCATTGACCCACTTGCCGTTGATATAGTTTTGGAATTCCATAGGCATCCTAAGGAGAGATTACTAACTTGTAGTAAGTAAATGGATTATAGCATCTGAGGTGGGAAAGTCAACTGAATTGTGTAAAAATATTTTTATATAAATCAGAATTTTGAGTATAATCAGAATAGCTCCATGAAAGTGGTGGTTTCGATACGCCGCTTAGCGGCTACTCAACCACCGATGCATTTATGCTAACCGCCCGACATAAGGTTCTAGCGTTCTTAACCAGAACCCGTACAGCTTCTGTGCGCGAGATTGCGCGCGCGCTGAAAATGTCCGCGGCGAATGTACGGCATCACTTGCGGGTGTTGGTTTCAGATGGGCGTTTGGAGGTGGCATCCGCGCGTGAGCGTAGGAGTAGGGGCAGGCCAGAGAAGGTGTATTCACTTCCACGCGCGGCGTTGGGGGATAACCTGTCAGCGTTGAGTGAGGCACTTTTAACGGAAGTCGGCACACAGGTCCGCGTGGATGCGTTGGCGAAGCGTCTTGTTGGGGAATCCGATTTTGCGAGTCAACCGATTGTGAAGCGATTGAATCTCGTCGTCGAAAAATTGAATCAAATGAATTATCACGCGCGCTGGGAGGCGGGGCCCGAAGGACCCCGCGTCATTCTGGGTCACTGCCCATATGCAGCGATCATTGAAAGGCATCCGGAGCTATGCAGAATGGACGCGGCGATGCTGAAAGATTTGATGGGGCAATCGGCGGATCAGTTATCGAAGATAGGGCAGGAAAAAAGTCTGTCATGTGTGTTTGCGATGCGGAGGTAATGTCACTGCGAGCGTTTGTTGCTTTGCTTGTCCTTCGACTATGCCGCCAGAGAACGGCGTCTCCGCTCAGGACGAATTTAAATTTTTAACTATCGAACCCAAGACCCAGCCAATCCATGGCGCGCAGCCAGAGATTCTCGCGGCCCTTGTTTCGATCTGCCTGATCCAACGACCAGCGCGAAAGGTTGATGCCAAGGGAACGAAAAGGTTCTGGTGGGAAGGGCAGTGGTTTGGTGCGCACGAATTCAAGCCTGGTGCGTTCGGTGTTTTGACCATCCAAAATATCGAGCATCACGCGCGCACCGAAGCGCGAAGCACCGACTCCGAGACCTGTGTATCCCATGGCGTAGGCAGTTTTTCCATGATGCGCCGTTCCCCAAAATGGACTAAAGCGCGAACAGGTGTCAATGGCGCCGCCCCAGGCGTGAGTGAAGCGAATCCCTTCCAGCGGGGGAAAGGCCTGGAAGAAGTGTTCAGCCAATAGAACGAATGAGCTGGGTTTATTTTCCAGATGAGGGCCGAAACCGTTGTTCCAATGATAGACTGCATCGTATCCACCCCATAAAATCCGCCCGTCGATTGTAGTGCGGAAATAATGGAATTGATTATTTGCATCGCTTAAGCCTTCACGCGCGTGCCAGCCAATGGAATCGCGCTGCGACGGTGTGAGAGGTTCCGTTATCAATACGTAATCATAGACAGGAACGACATAATAGGAGATGCGTTTCAGCAGGGGAGGGAACGCGTTGGTCCCCAGCGCAACGCGGTTTGCGCGTACTTGGCTATGCGGGGTGTGCGCAATGATCACTTTATTTTCCTCTTCAAGTTTTGTGACTGGCGTCTTTTCAAATAACTGAACTCCCAGATCAAGGCAGGCTTTTTGCAATCCCCATGCTAGTTGTGCAGGGTTGACGATGGAAGAGTCGAATCTCTTTATGCCACCTATGAAGAGAGGAGATTTCACGACATCGTATATTTGATCGCGGTCAAGAAATTGAAAATTGATATTGTATAGGTTTGCGAGTTCGATGATCTTTTTAAATTCATCTAACAAATAGGGTTCGGTGGCGATGTCAATTTCGCCCGTGCGATGATAGTCGCATTCAATGCCGAGTCTGTTGATGGTGGATTCGATCTCTGCAAGATTCATGAGTCCCATGGCGTGCAGTGTTGAAATTTCATGAGGCCAGCGCGCCAGGCCATTTAGAAATCCGTGAGTGATGGATGCGTCCATGAATCCGCCGTTGCGTCCCGTCGCGCCCTGTGCCACTTCACCTGCTTCAAGAATAATAACATCGCGTGAAGGGTCTGCCTCTTTCGCAAGCAGGGCCGTCCACAAGCCGGTAAAGCCTGCGCCAATCACAAGCAGGTCGGTGGAAATAGCACTACTCAATTCAGCTTCGGGCGCGGGCCGGGCAGGATCATCCAGCCAGAAGGGGACGTGGATTACATCGGTGATCGATTTGAGCGTTTCTTTGCGCGGTGTTTTTGAATAGATCATGCCGGTATTTTAACTGTTAGTGTCAGATTAGTCATTCGCAAACGGGCTTGACGAAATCTGCATCACTGACTAAATTTGGAAGCATCACAATGGTTTGAAATATTTAAATTCTTCGCTTTTAGAGGAGACTCTATGAATCTTTTCCAGCGTTACCTTGCAGAAGAATTCGCAGAGGATTATGAAGAGGGAAGATTATCGCGCCGCGACGCACTGAAATTGATCGCGTCTGTCACTGGCAGTTTGATCGCGGCAAATTCGATACTGGCGGCTTGCATGCCTCCGCCTGAGGAGACAGCCACCAGCGTCCCTTCTCCAGCGGATGAAACCCCAGCCTCCTCCGCACCGACGGCTCAACCCGTTCCAACGAGTGCTTCCGTCCCTAATCCCGCTTATGGGACAGTAATGCCTGATGACCCGGCGATCATCGCCAGCGAAATACAATTTCCAGCGGCTGATAATGCGCCTCTGATTGGCTATCTTGCTCAACCGTCCAGCGGAGAAGCTTCGCCGATCATTTTGGTGTGTCACGAGAATCGCGGACTGACACCGCATATTCAGGATGTGACGAGGCGATTTGCAAAGGCAGGCTATGTGGGCCTCGCTGTGGATCTGCTTTCACGTCAGGGTGGAAGCGCGGTTGTTGGAGAGGCGAATGTGCCTGGCGCTTTGGGGAATATCCCCCCTGAGCAGTTCGTCGAAGATTTTAAGAGCGGCTGGCGCTATCTGCAAAATCTATCCTTTGCGCAGGCAGATAAAGTGGGCATGACAGGTTTCTGCTTCGGCGGCGGAGTTACCTGGCAGGTTGCGGCGCACATGCCGGAACTGTTGGCGGCTGTCCCGTTCTATGGGCCACCTCCGTCCATTGAAGATGTGCCAAATATCAATGCGGCGGTGCTGGCGATGTACGGCGAACTCGATGGACGGATTAATGGCAGCATCCCAGCCATCGAGGCAGCGATGGCCGCCAACAACAAGATCTACGAGAAGATGATCTATCCCAATGCAGATCATGCTTTTCACAACGACACAAGTCCGCGTTT
Source organism: Anaerolineales bacterium (assembly GCA_045402985.1). Classification (GTDB taxonomy): domain Bacteria; phylum Chloroflexota; class Anaerolineae; order Anaerolineales; family Villigracilaceae; genus Defluviilinea. The sequence continues at coordinate 362 of JAXIPJ010000336.1, read as the reverse complement.
CAACCCGGAAGCTGCGAAAGATGCCTGGGAGCGCCTGCTGGCCTGGTTCGAGAAATATGTACGGAACGCGTAATTTGCCTGCTACTTTTTTTGAACATTTGCGTAAATAATATTGAAGTTACAGAATACCGCATAAATGCTAAACTAGGAGTTTGAATTTAGGCCGTAAATTGCTCAGAAAAGTTAGTAATTTATAGACAAGCGGTAGAAAAATAGAGGAGTATAAAAATGACAACACAACAAAGACGATCCCTGCGCCGTTCGCGGAGCAACCGTATGATAGCCGGAGTCTGTGGCGGACTTGCCGAATTCTTCGGCATCAGTTCCTTTTGGTTCAGGCTGGCGTTCGTCCTGGCGTTCAT
>JAXIPJ010000421.1:0-11697 GCA_045402985.1 Anaerolineales bacterium | reverse complement strand
CGTGAGTGCGTACTGCATGGCCTCTTCAATGCTGGGAATTTTCGGATTTCCTGCGAGATGTAAAAACGTTGACCAATCGCTGTTCTCAGGACGCTTGACCTCAATTTGCAATTCAACATTGATCTTTGAGAATCCAGCTTTCTCTGCGCATATGACCAGATCGCGCTCGTCGAAATCCGTCATCGGGTCCGTGTCTGGTGGCTGAATGCGGCGATATACTGCTTTCAATTTCTGTGCCAGTTCAGCGATCGGCGCAACGTTATAGCCAGCAAATTGATCTGGCGGCTCAGGATAAGCGAAGCGATTGATCGGCTCAAAAATGGATAACTGTCCTTCTGGTTTGAGTATACGATGAAATTCCTTGAAGGCTTGTTGTTTGGCAGAGACATAGATCAACACGGAACGCGTGGTCACTGCCTCCACTGATTCGTTATCGAATATGGTGAGGTCGTCAGCTGAGGCGCGCACAAATTCGCAGCGCTGATGAAGATTCATATTCCGGGCTAATGCCTGGGAGTGATCGAGCAGATCCTCCGAGATATCGCTGAAAATGACGCGGCAGGTATCGAATTCCTCCAGTGCACCAAAGGCGATCAGGCCGTCGCCGCTGCCCACGTCGAGAAGAGTCCCGCCACCGTCCAGATTGAGGCGGCTCAGCACTTTATCCCGTACTGGATACAGATAATCCAGCATGTAGTTCATGCGTTCAGGGTCTCCGCCAAAGCGCCGGTTTAATAACCACTTGCTCCAAATATCCTGTTGGGAATTTCTCATAGCTGCCTCTTTTTAATATGCCCCACACTTACCCTATATACACTAAATAACATTACTACTTATCCTCCAATGTGAGACATCTCCACCTTGGGCAAGTCGATCGTGTTTTCAGAACGGAGCTCCGAATAGCGATCCGTGCGTTTGCCCCATATGTGCGCAATCGACTGTGAAATCTCCTCATCGGTTGCGCCGCCACGCATCAGATCGCGCAAGTCGTGTCCCTTCACCGCGAACAGGCAGGTGTACAGTTTGCCTTCAGCGGAAATTCGGGCGCGGTTGCAGGTACTACAAAATGCCTGCGTCACGGAAGCGATCACGCCCACTTCGCCACTCCCATCCTTATATCGCCAGCGTTCAGCCACTTCACCGCGATAGTTCGGGTCGAGCGGTTCCAGAGGTAATTCCGCATCAATCATTTTGATGATCTCCGCCGCCGAAACCACGTCATCCATTCGCCAGCCGTTGCTATGACCCACATCCATATATTCGATAAAGCGCAGGATGTGGCCCTTCTCGCGGAAGTAACGCGCCATTGGTAGAATGCTGGATTCATTGAGTCCGCGTTTGACCACCATGTTCACTTTGATCGGTCCCAACCCCGCGCTGGCGGCGGCCTCCATTCCCTCCAGCACTTTCGCCACGGGAAAATCGACATCGTTCATGGCCTTGAACACGGCATCATCCAGCGAATCGAGACTCACTGTCACTCGTTTCAAACCCGCGTCCTTCAACTTTTGCGCCTGTTTGGTCAGCAATGATCCGTTGGTGGTAAGTGTTAAATCCAGATCTGGCATGGCAGATAACATTGCGACGAGGCGATGCAGGTCGCGGCGAACCAGTGGCTCGCCGCCAGTCAGACGAATCTTGCGGACGCCGTGCCCGACAAAGATCCGCGCGAGACGTGTAATCTCCTCAAAGCTCAGGATCTGACTGCGCTCCAGGAATTGATAATCAGACCCGAAGATCTCCTTTGGCATGCAATACACACAGCGGAAGTTGCAGCGATCGGTGACGGAAATACGCAGGTCGCGCAGGGGACGGTTGAGGGTGTCGGTGAGCATCATCTTGTTTTACTCGATAATTTTGCAATCATCATAGGTGGCATTCATTATAACAATTTTGTATGAAGGCGAGATTAGCCAATTGACTAGGTCTTTCAGCCGTGCTATCATGCAGACATTATTCTGCACGTTACAATGGAGTTATTTATGCAAAGCAGTAATCTTTTTCGTATTGTCGAATTTATTTTCCGTATTATTGGCATGATCATTTTTGGCTTTTTGGGGGTGTCTTTTGGAGCCTGGCTTGCGGGGCTTTTTGAACTACCCGGGTCCACTCAGGTATATCTATATAGATGGCTGTTCCTTCTGCTCGGAGGTTTGGGTGGATTCATACTGACGCCCTACATTACTACCCGCCCCGCCCGCTCTATTCGGATCAAACTTGGTCACCTTTCAGCGGAAACACTTTTCGCCGGGCTGGTTGGGCTGATCGTTGGCCTGCTGACCGCCGCGCTGCTGTCGTTTCCATTTTCACAACTTCCCGGTGCGTTTGGCCAAATCCTTCCATTCATCGGCGTGATCGTCTTTGCCTGGCTTGGTATTTCCCTGTTCGTCATGCGGCAGGGAGACATTATGGGATTGTTCAGCGCATTAAGCGGACGCAGTGAAGGCGGCTCCTCCTCCTCATGGACAAACCTCAACCGCACCATCTTACTGGATACCAGCGTCATCATCGATGGACGCGTTGCCGACATCGCCAAAACGGGATTCCTGCCGGGCACGCTTCTTATCCCGCGCTTTGTACTGAACGAGCTCCAATATATTGCGGACTCGCCGGATGGCTTACGCCGCCAACGCGGACGCCGCGGCATGGAAGTGCTCGCCGAGTTGCAGAAACTTCCCAACATCCTGGTTCGCATCAGTGATATCAATGCCGAGGGTGTGCGCGAAGTGGACGATAAACTGGTGGTTTTGGCGCGCCAGTTGAAATGTCCGATTCTGACGAACGATTTCAATCTGAACCGTGTCGCTGAACTGCAGGGAGTCACGATCCTGAATATCAATGAACTGGCGAACGCGGTCAAATCTGTTGTTCTGCCCAGCGAACACATGACCCTGAACATCTTCCAGGAAGGCAAGGAGTATGGGCAGGGTGTGGGCTACATGGATGACGGCACGATGGTGGTCGTTGAGAACGGGCACGATTACATCGGCGAATATAAGGAAGTGGTCGTCACCAAGGTTTTGCAAACCGCCGCCGGACGTATGATCTTCGCCCGCGTGGAAGAAGAGAACGGGAGGAAGAAAAAATAAAAATTTAAACACAAAGGACTCCAAGGATTCAGACAGAATACCTTCGCGTACTTTGTCCCGCTTGCATCATTCAAATCTCTAACTGTAGCAAGCGGGATTGTGTCCTTCGTGTTTCGTAAAGGGAATGCATGATCCGCTTATACAACACCCTCACCCGCAAGAAAGAAGAATTCCAAACCCTCGAGCCAGACCTCGTCAAGATGTATGTCTGTGGCGTGACGGTCTATAACGACGCGCATGTGGGGCATGCCATGTCTGCGCTGGTGTTCGACATTATCCGCCGCTATCTTGAATATCGCGGCTACAACGTCCGCCACGTGATGAACTACACGGACGTGGACGACAAGATCATCAACCGCGCCAAGCAACTCAACGAAGACCCGCTCAAACTTTCACAGCGTTATATTGAAGAGTATGCAAAAGAACTTGCCAGTCTTAATATCCTTCCTGCAACGTCGAATCCGCAGGTGAGCAAGACCATGCCGCTCATCATCGAATTCATTCAGGGACTCATCCAAAAGGAAGCCGCCTATGCCGCGCCCAATGGTGATGTGTATTTCAGCGTCACCAGCGATGATGATTATGGCAAACTCTCTGGCCGCAAACTGGATGACATGCAGGCCGGTTCGCGCGTCGAAGTGGAGGAAGCCAAAGACCACCCAATGGATTTCGTCTTATGGAAAGCTGCCAAGCCCGGCGAGATCTCATGGGATAGTCCGTGGGGCAAAGGCAGACCTGGCTGGCACATCGAATGCTCAGCAATGAATCTCGCCGAACTCGGCGAACAAATTGACATTCATGGCGGCGGCAATGACCTCATCTTCCCGCATCACGAAAACGAGATCGCGCAGACTGAATCCTACACAGGCAAACAATTTGCGCGCTACTGGATCCACAACGGCATGCTGCAACTGCATGGCGAGAAAATGTCCAAGTCCCTTGGCAACATGGTCAGCATCAAGGACTTTTTGTCGCAGCGCGATGCAGATGTAATGCGGATGCTCGTCTTAAGCAGCTCATATCGCGCACCTCTGGTCTTCAACGAAGAGACTCAGGACGCCGCGGAAAAATCGCTCGAACGCCTCAAATCCGCTTTTCGGCCTGCCTCTCCATCTGCAAAAGGACTCCCCGCTGGAAGCGCCGCTGAACTCTCCACTCAAGCCGAATCTACAAAACGATCCTTCACCGACGCAATGGACGACGACTTCAACACACCACTTGCCATCGCCGCGCTGCACGAACTTGTCAAAGCCATCAACACTGCCCGCGACAACAATGCCACGGATGAACAAATACAACCTGCACAGGTGACCTTACGAGAATTAACAGGTGTGCTTGGCTTACGCTTGAAGGAAAAAACAGGTTCTGGCGACGCAGATAAATTTATTGATCTGCTGGTGGAAGTTCGCAGCGAAGTACGAAAACAAAAATTGTGGGCACTATCCGATCAGATCCGCCATCAGTTGAAGGAACTCGGCGTGACGATTGAAGACAGTAAAGATGGAACGATGTGGAGATGGGGGTAGGTTGGTAAATGCAGTAACAAAAGGCGACTGAGAAATCAGTCGCCTTTTGTTATGGCGTCGGTGTGCGTGTTGGTGTTCGTGACGGGGTGGGGGTTCGTGAGGGTGTAGACGTCCGCGTGGGAGTCGGAGTTCTGGTGGGGGTTGTCGGTCTCCGGGTTGGGGTACGCGTCGCTGTCGGTGTGGGTGTGCTGATATCAGCTAAATGCTCGCGTGCTTCGTTCAGCATTTCAGGCGTCATCGAGAGGGCGGGCAGGTCGAGTAATTTGTTCCAATATTCGGCGGCGTTCTTCAGATCTTCGCGCGTCTCATAGACTCTAGCGCTCCAGTAATAAGCCAGGGCTTTTTGTTCATCTGTTTCTGCCATGGCCTCGGTCTTATCCAAAAGTAAGAGTGCGCTCCCATCCCGTTCCTGCAGCAGGTGCAAACGGATCATGGCGATATTAACTTCAAACAAATTCGGATAGAACGATAGAACGCGGTCAATATCCTCATCTGCCAGGTCACCGTTGCCAAGCTCCACATTCGAGAGGAACCGATGCAGATAAGCCTCCGGTTGGTTTCTGTCCAACGTGATGACCCGGTTCATGGCGTGGACCGCTTCCTGATAATCCCCGTTGTCATAATGCATATATCCCACAAGCAAATGCGCCGCGGCGTCATTTGGCTCATAGGTTAGGTAGATGTCCAAAGCTTTTTGAGCCTCTGCATCATCATCCATCTCTGCATAGAGTTGCCCAAGCAAAAGATAGGTGGGCAGCATGGTCACATCCAGTTCGTTGGCGCGTTTGGCGGCGTTAAGCGCCAGGTCAATGTCACCGTCCTTAAGGCGCGCCTGCGCGAGATTGAAAAAGACCAGCGGTGAGTTCGGCAGGAGTTTATCCGCGCTGGCAAGGTCGCTCAGCGCGCCCTGAATATCGTTTTCCCTCATTTTTACAATGGAGCGTTCGATGAAAGCCTCACCAAAGTTCGGGTCCAGCCTGATCGCTTCATCCAAAAAAGAGAGCACGTTTGCATTTGGGTCACCCATCAGACGGGCACGTGCCAGCCCCACATATCCGGGACCAAAATTCGGGTCGAAGTTGATGGCTGTCTGATACGCCGCGGCGGCGCCAGCGGGGTCACTCTTGAAGCGATTGGCTTCTCCCATATAGTAATAGGCGTAGACCGCGTTCGGTTCGAGCTTTATGATCTCCTGCAACGCTTCAATTGCCTCATCCCATTTCCCTGTCTGGTAGGCGGCAGTGAAGCGCAGGTAGTAATCACCAGTGACGGGCGAGCGTTTTACTTCCACATATAAAGGCGTGGGCGTATGGGGCTGAGAAAGCAACTCTGAAAGCGGAGCGGCAGTGCCCTTCACAGCCGGTACGCCGGTGGAATTGACGGAGGTAGGAGTCAGTGTAAATGTCGGCGAGGGGCCGGGCGTGCGCGTGGGCAGACGATTTGCCTGATTTGCGCCCGGGATGATGAACCCGAATACCACCGCGCCGATAATGAGCAAGCCAAGCGCAACGACACCTCCAAAGCGGACGACCGGGCTGGCTTTTACAGCAGCCCATCCTTTTGGCTTGGGCTTTTCATGTGCAAGCAGCAGTTTCTCTTCCCAGGCGCGCGGACGGTTGGCAGGGAAAGGCTGAATGGTTTCATCCGCGGGTAACGCGCCGTGCAGGATCAAGCCGCGTTTTGCGGCAGTATTTTCAGGGTCCAGTTTGAACGCTGTTTGCAGGCAGTAAACGCGCTCCTTGGTGGTGTCCATTGTGGCACTCATCCAAACCCAATAGGTGGCGTTATTCTGGTCGGTTTTTAGCAAACCCGTGATCAGCTCACGGGCCTTGGTTTTATTTCCCCCACGCAGGGCTTCTACTGCTTCCTGAAAAATTCCATCGTCAGCCCCGCTCGTTTCACGAGCGGGGGAATTGATACGAGCGGGGTCAGCCATGTGCTGATTTTACCTTACTCGCCCCCGAACTCCATGAAAATCAACCTGGATCGTTCGGGGGCTCGTGAAATTCCTCCACTTGATATGTGAGCACATCCAGATGCTTGTTGCGCCATAAATTTTTGCTCACACCCATCTTATAACAAAGATTGTTCAGGAACTCTGCCGGATCAGGGATTTTCTCCCACACCTGCGGGAGAAAAGTCCCGCGGTGATACATTCCGTCGCGCAAAATGACTCCATCCACGTGCGGTCTTAATTTGGATAAGAGATCCTCTGCATCTTTATATTCAAGAGGATGAGGGCGCGTCAAACGCGAGACTTCGATCTGGATGCCGTTTACTTCGCGTTCACTTACTGGAGGAAAGCGCGGGTCTTCGAGGGCGGCGGCCACTGCATGTTGACGCACATCTTCAGCCAGCGATTGACGCGCTTCGAGTCCGCCAATACAGCCGCGCAGTTGATCGCCTACTGTAAGCGTGATAAACGACGCTGCGTGTTCGCGCAAATGTGGTGAAAGTGTTGATTCATCAAGCGGCATCAACTTTTCGCCCCTGACACCGCGCTCCACTGCATCGCGAGCCATGCGGAGCAACGTTTGTTGTTCTTCAAAAGTAAGTTTGTCTTCCATAATTCATACTACCCCTCATTCCCAAGTTCCCTCTCCCAAGGGGAGAGGGCTAGGGTGAGGGTGAAGGCAATGCCAACTTCCAATACACCCGATTATGATACACCAACGGAGCCCCTTCACCTTCACCGCTTGCATCTATGACCTCGGCAAGGAAGAACGTATTCTCACCGATAGGCATTGAATTCATTACGCGGCAATTGAAATATGCCAATCCGTTTTTGATGGTGGGCACATCTATGGAAAGTTTATCGGTCTGCACTCCTCCAAAACGATCAGTAATGCCCGGGATCTTTCCAGCAAAACGATCGGAGAGTTCCTTCTGTTCAGAATTGAGAATGGTTACCGCAAACACACCTGATTTTATGACCAGATCATGGGTATGAGTTAATTGTTTTAGCGTCACTGAAACCACTGGCGGCTCCAGTGAGACGGAGTTGAATGAGTTGACCGTCATGCCATATTGCTGATCTTCATATCTTGCAGTGACAACTGCCACACCTGTTGTCCAGGCGCGCATGGCACGGCGGAGTGTTTCGGAGTCTAATGTCATGTGTGTTTTCTCCAGTGAATTTTCATCATAACGGGGAGGCAAAGGTGAGTCAAGATAAAAATTCAGCACGCCGTGACATACTTCAACCCTTGTAAATTAATTCCTTAATAAGGTACTATTACACGAAAGCAGCATGGAATCCACCCCGCCCAGCCCCGCGCCGCGCACGCGTCCGTTGCGCGCATTGCAGTCCACACTTGGTATTGCCATTTTGCTGGCAACGCTCTTCACTGCACTGCCTTCGCGTGGACTGGTAATGGGTGGTTTTTATGAACGCTTGAGTCTTGTTCTCACGCCACGAGCTGCGGTAGCTCCGCTTTTGTCACAGCCACAACTGCGCATTGGGATCGTAGCGGGACATTCAGGCAATGACTCCGGCGCCGTCTGCATAGATGGGAATGGTGAGGTCACACTCATGGAAGTGGATGTGAACCTTGAGATCGCCGCATTGGTTCAACAGCAATTAACAGAAATTGGATATCAGGTGGATCTATTACGCGAGTTCGATACGCGCTTGAATGGCTATCGCGCCCTCGCCATTGTCTCCATTCATAACGACTCATGTGACTACGTTAACGATCAGGCTACAGGCTTCAAAGTTGCTGCGGCGCTGAACACCTACGATGTCAACCGCGCCAATCGTCTCACTGCCTGCCTGGTGGATCGTTACCAGAGTGCAACCAGCCTCACCTTCCACGCAGGAAGCATCACAGCCGATATGCGTGAGTATCATGCCTTCCGCGAAATTGACCCAAGTACCGTCGCTGCCATCATCGAAACAGGATTCCTAAACCTGGACCGTGAAATACTTACACAACAAACTGATCGTGTCGCGGCGGGCGTAGTGTCCGGAATTTTGTGTTTTGCAAATAATGAAAACGTTGAACCGACTCCCATTCCGAACTTAATTCCATGAAAGCTGTACCATCCAACAGACGCACCCGCCTCTCACTCATCCTCATCCTGTGTCTGTCAATCGGAGGGGGACTCGTGGCTTTTGCCGTGATGACATCACCCGTCAGCGCTGCCATTTTTGGCACAGCGACGCCGGTCACTTCGCAGGAAATCGTCTGGGCGTACGCGAACGTCCCAAAGCCCACATACACACCCCCTAGTATTCCGGTCTCAGTTCCAACAGTCATGCCGACGGTCACTGCAATATCCGGCTCCATAGTGATGGAAATAGTTAGCGGTGACCAGCCCGCTAATTTGAATCAGGGACAAGCGCCCGCCTTTGCATATACCGGGTCAAAATACATTCTGGTGGATATTTCAGAACAGCATATGTATGTATATGAAGCCGATGCGCTCATCTATAGTTTTGTAGCGTCCACGGGAATTAACAATGCTACGCGCGTGGGTACCTTCCAGGTGCAAAGCAAATATCCAAGTGCGTATGGTTCCACATGGAATATATGGATGCCAAGCTGGCTGGGAATCTACCATTCAGGCGGCCTGGAAAATGGCATTCACGCCCTGCCCAGCTTGCCAAATGGAGCAACTCTATGGGCGGGTTTTCTGGGCAGACCGGTTTCTTACGGTTGCGTAGTACTTGGTTCATATGAAGCACAGGTGTTGTATGATTGGGCAGAGCTTGGTACACCCGTGGAAATTAGATGGTAGCCCTTGCTTCAAACGCCGTCCTTGGCGGTGGGCTTGTTTTGAGAAAATATTGATGGGTCGCCGCCGAGGACGGCGGCTTGAGCATTCAGGCTACAGGTAATCACATGGACATGAAATTCATCGAAGCCCGTGAGTACGTCATCAAAGCACGCGAAGCCTTACGCCGCGGCAACAGGGAGTCCGCGCGGCAGTTGGGCGAGCAGGCCGCGCTCCTTGCACCGCACATGGAAGATGTGTGGCTGGTGCTGGCCGCCTCTGACTCGAATCCGCAGGATGCTCTTGCTTATGCTCAGAAAGCGCTGGAGATCAACGCCGATAGCACGCGCGCCCGCCAGGCAGTGGAGTGGGCGTCAGGTCGGCTGGATCCGGCAAAAGTCCAGAATGCTGCGGTTGTCGCAGATCCGCAGAAACGCGTGTACCTCGAAGCCATCGCATCTCCGCAGCTCATATCTACAAAACGAGTCTGGCCCTACGCCGTGGGAGCCGTTGCTTTAGCCTGTGCTGTCCTGGGGTTCGCCGCATATTCAGCAGTGACTCATCCCGTATTGGCATCCATTGTGAAAAATGTCAGCGCCCCCATTTCCAAACAGGAAAATCTTTGGGCACCTGTTGATATTGTCAAGCCCACCATCACGCCTATCGGCGCGAACGCTTTCGCTGTTCAAGCAGCAGATACACCTACATCTGTATCTACATCAGTACCCACCCGCAGGTCAACCTTATCACCAACCGATCTGCCAACCTCCGCCGCAACTGAAGCGCCGAGTGCAACACCCGCGGCAACTGAAACACCTGGCTCAATGGCAATGGAGATCATTGCCGATACGCCCACCAGCGCATATGTCTCGCCCCTTGCGGCAGAGGGACCATATCCTGCGAAAGGCAATGGTGCGCGCTGGATTGACGTGAACCTTTCTGAACAGCGCGTCTATGCCTATGAAGGCGATGTGATTGTCAATTCATTTATTGTATCTACAGGTACGGCGCGCACGCCCACCGTCACGGGCAAGTTCAAGATATGGATCAAGCTCAAATCCACTACCATGTCTGGCCCCGGATATCATTTGACCAATGTGCCCTACGCCATGTATTTCTACAAAGGCTACGGCTTGCATGGAACCTATTGGCATAACAATTTTGGCACGCCAATGAGTCACGGTTGTGTGAACCTCACGACCGCCGACGCAGGCTGGTTGTATAACTGGGCATTTGAGGGCACTGTGGTAAACGTGCATTATTAACCCTCATCCCCAACCCCTGCGAAGCGTCCCGACGGGGAAGGGAGTCCCCTCTCCCTTTGGGAGAGGGTTAGGGTGAGGGCAAGATTCTTAAAGCATGAGCAAGTCCAATTTAACCCGGCGCGATTTTCTTAAGTTAAGCGGTTATGGCCTGATGGGGATCTTATTGCCTGACCTCTCATCGTATTTTCCCCAGCAGGATGACTTCGAAAATCTTCAGGCACGCGTCATTGACCGCATTCTGTGGGCCTACGATGAGCCCAATCCCAACGCGAAGCGCGCCAAGCTATACTGGCATGACCTGATCCTCCCCATTACGAACACAACCATCAGCGACGATGAATCTGCATATAACCGGGTGTGGTATCAGGTTGAGGATGGTGGGTATATCTATTCCGGGGGTATCCAACCCGTCCGCACAATTCTGAATAAGCCGCAGCAAATTCCCCTCAGAGGTGCGCTGGGAGAGATCAGTGTGCCGTTCACCGAAGCGCGCATTGAACCTGATAGCAACGCCGAAGTTGTTTATCGTCTCTATTATGAAACTGTCCACTGGATAAGAACCAGCGTACTTCACCCTGTGGATCGAAGTGTATGGTATTCGCTTTGGGATGATAAATTCGATACTTCCTATTACATCCCCGCGCAGCACATCCGCCTCATACCGGACCTGGAGCTGGCTCCGTTATCTCCACATGTTCCCAACGAATACAAACGGATCGAAGTCCGCCTGGATGAACAGTTGTTACTGACCTACGAAAATGGACAGCTTGTCTTCGCCACGCGCGCATCCACCGGCGGGAAACGTCTAAGCGGAAAATACACGACCCCAATCGGAGATTTCATCACATATCATAAACGTCCCACGCGGCACATGGCAAACGGTGACATTGCATCCAGCGGCTTTGACCTGCCTGGTGTGCCATGGGTGCTTTATATTACAGAAAGTGGAATTTCCTTCCACGGAACATACTGGCACAACGATTATGGTCGTCCACACAGTCATGGCTGCATCAACCTGACTCCGCAAGCCGCCAAATGGCTCTATCGCTGGACAACGCCGACAGTCGCGCCCGATAAGCAACTGGCGTAAGATCGGAAGAG
>JAXIPJ010000243.1:0-31446 GCA_045402985.1 Anaerolineales bacterium | reverse complement strand
CGTGTTCCCGAATCTGATCTGATGCTTGGTGTGCCCATCACGGAAGATGGGAAAATTATCGGCATCCTTCTTCCAACGCGTGTGCCTTTTGAAGAGCAACCGCGCGAAGTCGAATTCATTGAGAGCACCAATCGCACATTGCTAGACGGCGCGCTGATGGCGGCTGTCATCGCCTTACTACTGGGCATTTTTCTTTCACGCACACTTACTCGCCCCATTCGCGAGCTCACACAAGCTACGCACGCTGTTTCAGAAGGTGACCTTTCGCAACAAGTGCCGGTGCGCTCAAACGACGAACTGGGCGAACTCGCAAAAGCCTTCAACAAAATGAGCGCTGAACTTTCACGTTCGGTCAACTCACGCAAACAAATGACAGCCGACATTGCGCATGAACTTCGCACTCCCTTAAGTTTGATCCTCGGTCACGCAGAAGCAGTCCACGATGGAGTCCTGCCGCCGACACTTGAGAACTTTGAGATCATTCGCGAAGAAGCCGCAAGGCTTGAACATCTCGTAGATGATCTGCGTATTCTTTCTCTTGCAGATGCAGGCGAGCTGACGATCAACTTGCAAACCATCGAACCTCAACACCTCCTTCAGGAAGTTGCCTCTCTTTATCAATATCAGGCACAAAAGAAGAATGTTTCGCTGGACATAGACATCGCTTCGCCCCTTTCTAACATTGAAGTGGATCCCGGACGAATGACTCAAGTCCTCACGAACATCTTGGATAACGCCCTGCGCCACACACCCGAAGGCGGACGGATTGTACTTTCGGCAAAACAAGTGCAGAATCAAATTGAACTGTCCGTACTGGATAGCGGGCCGGGCCTGCAAACTGCTGACATCAACCATATCTTCGAAAGATTCTATCGAACAGATGCATCGCGTCAGCGCGAAGATGGCGGCTCAGGGCTAGGATTGGCAATCGCCAGGTCCATTATTCAGGCACACGGCGGACAACTCTCGGCTGAGAGTGAAGTGGATCAGGGATTGAGGATTGTTATCAGACTGCCAGGAAAATCCAATAAGTAGTGATTGTTTGCTTAAGCATCATTACCGCTTGCCTCATAAATTACTAAACCTTTGTAATAAATTGTAGGCTAAAACTCAAACTTCCAATTTAGATATGTCTGCAGTACTCTGTAATTGAATCTCTATAATTTCCCCACAATTTTCACATCGAATTTTTATGTCTGCATGCTAAATTTGACACATATAAAGAAAGGAACTCAACAATGAAAAAAGTGCTTCTTACTCTTCTCGCAGCAGTTTTAGTCATCGGCGTATTGGCGGGTGCTGGTTTTGCTGGCTATCGTATCGGATACACACATGGCGCGCAGGCGTCCGCGAATGGTGACGCTCCGCTATTCGGTCGTTTTGAACGCTTCGGCCCGGAGAGAATGCCTATGCACAACTTTGGCAGGGATCCTGACCGCGGATTTGACCGTGGGCTGGACCGCAGTTTTCCACGCGGCGAATTTCAGCTGATGCATCGTGGCCGCGGGTTCGGGATGTTTTCCCCGCTCATGTTCCTCGCGCATATTGCAATATGGGCGCTGGTCATTGGGCTCGTCTATCTACTTTTCACACGCAGTGGTTTGCGACTCTCCCTAACAAAGCAGCGCGTTCAAAATCCGCCTGCAAATATTGAATCAGAGGCAAAGCCTCAGGACCAAAATTCAGAAAATGAGTGATCTCTCAGCCAGTGCAAAGTAATAATCAACGCTTTTGTTCCGTCTGGTTGTAAGATATCAACTGACAAACATTATAAGACCCTGGAGTTCCAGGGTCTTATAAAACTGGCGTAAAGAGGAGAGAAGAATGGAATTCATAAACCGTATCATTCATGCCATCACTGAACTTCATCCCACTCACCCTATGTTCGTACACTTCCCCATCGCGCTTACTGGCGCAGCATTCTTCTTCATCCTGCTCGCATACTGGAGAAACAGTGCCTCCCTCGAACAAACCGCCTTCGCAAATATTGTTCTGGCGGCAGTCAGCACGGTCGTTGCGGGGGTCACTGGCTATCTCGATAATCTGAAGAACTATGTGGGAGACGCGCCGAATGCAAACACAAAGATCATTCTGGCAATCGCCTTATTTCTGCTTACCACCGGCTTGAGCATCGTCCGTTTTCGCAACCCGAAAATGTTTCAAAAAACAAATCCGCTTTTATACATGGCTTCCTATGGATTAAGTTTTGCGATCGCACTTGTACTGGCATTTCTGGGTGGCGTCATCTTATACGGATTCTAATTGATTGGATCAATCAGTGTGCATTGGTTAATTAGATTTTTGCTATGGTATAATTTTGCCGTTATAAATTATGGAGAGGTCGCGTAGTCCGGCTTAGCGCGCACGCTTGGAAAGCGTGTAACCCACAAAGGTTCGCGGGTTCGAATCCCGCCCTCTCCGCTGAAAAAATTCCCCACAAGCTTGTGGGGAATTTTGTTTTATTACGGGGTTGGCGTCGCTGTCACTGCTGCTTCGCTGACCGAATGACCAGCAAATACAAATACCGGGTCGCCGGGGCTTTCTTTTGCATGACCCTCTGGCACCAACTTCTGATTCACAAGCACTTCATGCAGGATGGACGTTTCCCAATCTCCTCCTCCAACAATATCCGTTCCCGCGGAAGTTTCACCCACTACGCGACGGGCACCCAGTGAGATGGCCGCATAAGATGTCAGGTCCAATCCCCCACTTCGCTCTGTTAAGTCCGCATTATGACAGGAAACGCATCCTATCGAGCCAGCGTACCAGAGACTGTTTTCCACGAACAACGGTTGTATATCTTCTGCAAACGTCCCTTCACAGGGCGCACCATTTACATTGGAGAATGGAAATACTTCCGTTTCTGAATATCCAGCGGAAACCCATGCGCCAATCAAATCAGTTGCGGCCACCTGACACTTATTGAATTCGGGCATACCTTCCCCAGCCGGAGAACCGGCGCGCGCGGCTGGGATCAGAGTAGGGATGGGTGTACGTACAATAATATGCTCGGCTTGATTACAGGTCAGGGTAAATCCGCAGGATGAAAGATAGATAACACTGAACCAAAATGCCAACACCATGAAGAACCCGATCAGAGTCCCATAGATCATTTTGCGAACGTCATTCATAAATGTGCTTCTCCTACTCAGATGCTTTTAACGTTCGAATGAAGTTAACCACATCCCAGCGCTCGGGGACGGTGAGATTTTCGTTGAGTGGAGGCATGCGCCCCGTGATGCCGTTTGAGATCGTAAGGAAGAACGAACCATCACTCTTGGATTGTACAAGCTCAGAGCTAAGATTCGCAGGCTTATTCGCCAGGAACGGAGCAATCGGACCTGTGCCTACGCCAGTGGGCCCGTGGCACATGCGGCAGTTAATGACATAGAGTTCAGCACCACGAGTCAGGGAAGATTCATCAGCCGCGACAGGATTTTCTGGCGCACCCATGCCAGGGATTGATATTGCTCCTTCAATCGGAATCGAGCCTTCGGGAGGAGGAAGCGGGTTTTCCATCGGACGATAAGCGGGCTGGATTTCCATAAAACTTACCCACTCCAGCTTTATAATGTCATAGGAAAATAACAAGACCACTCCCAAAAGAGTCCCGAGCGTTAGAAAGACCCAAAATAATTGTCTGATGAGTCTCATAACTGCTGCGCCTCCGTAGGTCGCACAGATTCAGCACCGAATTGGTTCATGGCTTCCACAAATTTTTCCTGCTCTTCCAAGGGGTACTTGAAGAAGACTCCGATCTTGCCATCACTGATCTCCGGCACATATTCCAAGGGACGATAATTGGGAAAATAACTATCCAAAAATACACCCAGGAAGGTGGAGAGAAGTGCAAAGAGCATCGTCATCTCGAAAATGAGAATCATGCCGGGTGGTATGGGCGTGATGTACTGTCCACCTACCGGAACAGGATATAAGAGTGGTGTTCCATAGTTCAGAAACGCTCCAAAGCAAAAGCCTGCTATAGCGCCGCCCAAAGCCAGCCGCGAGACATTGGTCCACGGGTGTGGACGCCCGAGCATCTTATGCGTGACAGGTACGCCAGAGATGACATTGATATTCTCGTCGGTGACACCCATCTCGTGTAGTTTTTCAATCGCATCCGCTGCGGGATCGATATCTTCAAAGAGAGCTAATAAAGTCGCATCAGACATATTTTGCTCCATTTATTCAAACTCACTAATGGTTGGGACGTGAGTCTTGCCCACTTTGCGCAAGGAGTGTGTCATTTGCCCTTCCTGCACCTCCCAAACCGGTATTAACGGGATGAGGCGCGAGGCGGCCAGATAGAACAGGAGGAAGAGGGAAAAGGTTCCAATCGTCAGGAAAATTTCAATACGAGGTTCGTACAGTTTCCAGGTGAATGGCATGCGGTTTATCGTCAGCATGACTGGAATGATAAGATAGCGCTCCCAATACATACCCACATTGATCAACAGACCGATGAGGGCAAGCAGCCAGGGAGTCTGGCGTATTCTTTTATTCCACAAGGTGAGGGCAGGTATTGCGAGATTAAACAATAGCAATTGATAGAACATCCAGGCCATAGGACCTTCTTCAATCCAGTGCAGGAGAGCGTCTGTCCATTTATCACCACCATACCACTGAACAATATAATCGTTGAAAAAGAAGTAGGTATATGCAAAGGTAACGATCAGCATTAATTTTCCGAGTGCGTCAAAATGTTCCTTACGGAGGAAGTAGTCCATGTGTTTCATCGTGTAGCGCATGATGAACAGCACAACTGCCACCGCTCCCATGCCAGAGTGCAGCGCGCCAAGAACAAAATATGGACCAAAAACGGTGGACGACCAGCCAGGGCGCATCGCCATTGCAAAATCCCACGAAACAATGGTATGAACCGAGAACATCACTGGGATAATTGCAAGCGCAAAGATGTTCATAGCTGTTTGAAGATGACGCCATTCACCCTCTGTACCGCGGAAACCTAACGCGAGGATCTTGAAAAAGGTCTTGCGCCAGCCAGTGGAACGGTCACGCGCCATTGCCAGATCTGGAATCAACGGAAGGAACAGATACATCGTACTGCCGAGAACGTAGGTGGTGATCGCAAGAAGATCCCACATCAGAGGGGAGTGGAAGTTGGGCCACAATTGACGTTCATTTGGGATCGGGAATAACCAGTACGCCAGCCAAACGCGACCGAGATGCATGAAGATGCTGGCTCCAGCCTGGATCAAGCCGAAGGTGGTCATCAACTCTGCTGCGCGCGTGAATGGGCGTCGGAATTCCGCTTTCATTACGCGCAGGATCGCGGAGATAAATGTACCAGCGTGACTGATACCAATCCAAAAGACGGTATTCACGAGGAAGATGCCCCAATACGATGGACGCATCACTCCAGCTACACCGAGCCCCTTTGCAATCATATAGCCCCAAGCATAGAAAAAGCATGTGGCAACGAGGAACGCCAGAATACCAAACACAACCCAGAACTTCCAAGATGTGGTCATCATGGATTCCATCACCATCGCGTTCATTTCACCGCGCGGCTTGGGGTCAAACATCAACAACTCACGCGGATCGTGTTCCTCTTCCTGATGGGTTTCGTGCCCTTTTTCAGCACCGAAATATTTGGATGTAACAGCCATATCCTAACCTTCCTTGAGATAGGTGATACGCGGCAGGGTATTGAGTTCTTCCAGATGTTTCACACCGCGCTCCTGATGTGCCATCTGACTCACCAAACTCTCCGGGTCATCCATGCGGCCGAATGTGATCGCATTGGCTGGGCACGCTTGCGCACAGGCCGGAACCATTTCGCCATCGACAACTTCGCGCCCCTGTGATTTGGCAGTATCCTCAGCTTTGTGTATGCGTTGAATACAGAAAGTACATTTCTCCATCACGCCACGGCGGCGAACTGTAACATCAGGATTGAATTGGTTATGCAGCGGGAAAACGAGCTGTCCATCCACCTCGTTCGCGTGGATTGGGTCTATATGATAATCACGCCAATTGAAGGAACGCACTTGATACGGGCAGTTATTCGCGCAATAGCGTGTGCCAACGCAACGGTTATAGACCTGCAAGTTAATTTCTTGCGCTGTGCTATGAGGGGTAGCAAAGACCGGACAAACAGGCTCGCAGGGGGCATGTCCACATTGCTGGCATAACATCGGCTGAAAGGGTGTCGCCTTTACCTCAGGATAGGCCCCTTCCCAGAACCGCTCAATGCGGATCCAGTGCTGGGTGCGGCCATAGCCGGCATCTTCTTCCCCCACGAATGAGAGATTATTTTCCATCGCGCAGGCAGCAACACAAGCCTGACATCCAGTGCAAACATCCTGGTCAATGACCATGCCCCATTTGCCTTCAGCCTCTTCTGCGATGGCGCCTTTCGCGCCCACAAGATTTAGATCAACACCCATAATATTCTCCTAATGCTCCTCAAGCCCTTCGTTATAAACACCAATACGGCTCTCGAGCCGGGACAGGAATTGCTTCCTGCCAGTTTTTTCGATCCTTACTTTCATGCCTGCAAAAGCCAGATCACCTGCTTCATTGAAATGCGGACCAAGCAGATTTGCCGGATTCACACCACGCCCGGCCGCATATCTTCCATAAGCAGTATGACCCTGCCCGAACGGCATTGCGATCGTATCTGGACGTATGGCGGGGTACAGATAAACGGGCGCTTCCACTTCCCCAGCCTCACTCACGATCTTGATGACATCGTCATTTTCAATGCCTTCATGATGCGCAGTTTCAGGATTCATTTCGACCCACGTGTTCCACATGACTGTGGTTGTGGGGTCGGGTAATTCCTGCAACCAGGGTTTGTTCGCGCCTGCCTCGCCTAGGATCGGTGAGACGAATGGAAGGAAGAAGAACTCGCCTTCACCCGCGAATTGGGCCTGTTCAACCACCACGCTTTTCCCAAGTGCATCTGATGCCGAAGGAGCCGTAAGCTCAGCAGATTTTTTCCACCAGCCGCCATGTTGTTGGAAGTATGCACTGAAAGTATTAATTTCAGGCGCAGAGAAGAAACCATCTGCCTGCACAATGAGGCTGGCAAGTTTACTTTGCATGAATTCAATCTCATCCTTGAACGGCAACGCCTGCGACGCAGCAAGCAACACATCTGCAGTTGCGCGCGTATCGTAATTCGGCGAGACCACAGGCTGCGCCCCCGAAAGCACAGATTGTTCTACGCCCGTCGCCACCCGTTGATAGCCCCATGATTCAAGGGAGTGATGGTCGGGAAAAATATAATCTGATTGCAGAGCGGTTTCATCGGGGAAGGTTGCAAAGGAGATGATCTGCGGAACAGACGCCAGCGCATTCTCAAAGCCAAGCGCCTCGGGCAATTCGAACGATGGGTTGACGCCATGTACAAACAAGACTTTGACACCCCCGCTGCTCATCTTTTCTATGAGTTCAGACAATTCCTGTGTGTTGGCTGGACGATGATATTCTGCTTCGTTAGGTGAAAGAGGAGAGGTGAAGACTCCACCAGGTTTGCCAAAGTTATCAGCCAGGGCGTTAAGAGCGAGTATGGTTTCCGCAGTTTGCAATCCATTGTTCAAGCCCAGTGCTGAACCACCAGGGATCGCGATCGCGCTTTCAGCTTCTGCGACCATTTGTGCGACGTGTTCCAGTGTTTCCAAGCTTATATCAGCCGAAGAGATGACTTCGTTGAGGTCTACATTAGCAAACGCCTCGGACACATCTCCACCTTTGGCCTCAGCGACGAGTCTGCCAATTGCAGCCGCGACCAGGCCCTCGCTCCCAGGGCGGATCGGAATCCATTCATCCGCTTTCGCGGCAGTTTGAGAAATTCTTGATTCGAATTGAATAAAGTGACCGCGTCGTTTGGGGTTCCCACGGCGCATTTTGGCGAAGCCGCGAGTGTAAGCAACCGGCGAAAGCCACGTTTCAAGAAAGTTCGCGCCGAACGAGAGCACAAGATCTGAATTCCCGATATCGAAGAACGGTAAAGCCGCCGTGCCAAATAAATTCTCTGCGGCTTTGATCAGCGTTGCGCGCGCTTCGAACATACTCAACACGCCATAACGTATAGGAGCAGGCGCACCGATGGCATTGGCAAGATCAGTCACCAGGTCAAAGAGATGATCCGGCGCCATCCCCATTAAGAAAGCAACTTCTGAAGGATCGTTATTCTTTAGTGCATCTGAGACCACTTGAAGCGCGGCATCCCAGGCGAGTCCTTCAGTCCCCGCTTCGCCGCGCGTCGTGCGCTGAACAGGACCCGTTATGCGATCTGGGTTATACAGACCATGCAATGTCGCTTGACCACGCGCACAAGTCTTCCCCAAATTGACGGGATTGTTCGCATTGCCTTCCACTTTGATCGCGCGTCCCTGCATCGTGCGGACGATAAGCCCACAGCCTGCTGCACATTCACGGCATGTTGTAGCGTAATAAGTGCTCAAGCCGTTGTAGGTATATTCGGGCATTTCCATGTACGGCTCGCGTTTGATGTAACGCGAAGCAGGGCCGCAACCCGTCAATACAGCAGTAGTTGCCGCGCCTGCAGTGGCAAGTTTTAGAAAATCACGCCGGGAAATATTTTCACTCATGATCGATTCCTTTACACCCGGTTAATAATGACATGTTCCACAATCGGTAAGCTTGATGAGTTTTTCAGGGTCATCAGCCGCCCTGGATTTATGACAGTTGAGACACCAACCCATATTCAATACCTGTGGGTTCTCAGCAATTTCAACTGGGGTCATATCCCCATGACAATTCTCGCAGTTCAAACCGGCCGCAATATGTGGCCGATGTGTGAAATGGACAAAGTCCGGCACCTGAGCTACCGGCACCCATGGAATAGGCTCGTTTCGTTCAATATAACCCACCAGTTTTTCTGATAGTTCAGGAAAGTTTGGATCGAAGGTCTTCGCAATTTGTTGATGACATCCCCAACATTTCGTTTGAGTCGGTAGTCCAGGCGATGGACCCCGTAATGCTCCCGGATGACAATACAAACACTGGATACCCAATCCTACATGCAATTTGTGTGTGAACTGAATTGGCTGGTCAGGTGGTTGCTGGGTTTGGTAAATGCCAAAGGCGGCGAGACTGAACAAAGATAAAGCAGTGATCAGCACAGCGATCCGCCCCATTGGACCCATCACCCATTCAAAGAAATTCCTGATCATGCATGCTCCTGTAACGAAGTTTGTTCGTGAAATAATGCACGAGATTATACTAAATCAAATCGGAATTGTAAACTATCGATCGGCTGCAAAAAATCAAGAAACGAAATATATGAACAGGAAAAATTCTGACAGCCCATATATAAGACTCGTCCTAATCAATTTGATAACGATCAGGACGAGTAAGCACATACAAATCTTAAAAAGTGAACCTCAAATCATTCTCCTCAGAAATTGCTGAACCCCTGCCAGCAACGCGGGCATTATACTGCAAAAATATATGTAAGTACATGCAGAGATAAGCTTGGGCATGAATCAGCGGTGATATACTTGCCGAAGTATTATGAAAAAAACTGTGCGACTCTCCATCATCATTGGAATTGGTTTAATATTATTTTTCTTCAGCGCTGCATTGTCGTCTCTGGTGCCACCTCCCGCGCAAATGAACTTTCGGTCTGCCGCGCTTTACCAACCCCCCACATCAACCCCACAGGTGGAGGATGTTTCAGAAATTGGATCAACGGATGAAATTATGGTATTGGGCGGCATCATCGTCCTGATCGTGATCGTACCAATTTTTCTTTATAGAAAATCCTGGATGCATACACTCTCGGCCTGAACGCGCTTTGTCTGCGATCTCAGTTCAGAGGGAGGCTGTTTTCCAATTCCTGGCCTTCTCGATCCGTTCGCCCAGAGGGGGATGAGAATAGAACATGAAGACCACCCACTTTTCAGGATCTATCTCTCCAAGGTTTTGATTCGCCAGCCGCGTAAATGCGGATGCAAACGCTTCATTCTTACCTGTAGTCTGCAGCGCGTAATCGTCAGCCATTTCCTCCCTCCAGCGTGATACTGCGTTACCGATCGGCATGGTGACCAGGCCATACGCGCTGAAGATGAGACTCAGCGCTGGGAAGGCAGCAATATCAGCGGGGCCGGAGAACCCGAAATAAGCTGTGGCCCAGTTCAAGGCCAGTGACGCGAAATACAAACTGAGGGTGGTACTGAGCGCACCAAATGTGATGAATAGCGGAATATCGCGGTTGACGTGATGTCCTAATTCATGCGCGAGCACCGTTTCAATTTCATCCATTGAAAATTCGTTGATGAGCGTATCGCCCAACACAATTCGACGCGTGTTCCCGATGCCCGTTAACGCGGCATTGGCAGATTTCGTCCGCTTGGACATGTCAAACTTGAAGACGCCGCGCACTTTTGTATTCGCGCGCCTGGCCAACGCGAGCAATCGTTCTGCAAGATCCTTATGCTCATCGCCCAATGGAACATATTTATTGAACAACGGCATGATGAGGATCGGCGCAAGGTTCGAAAGCAAAACACTGAAGACCAGCATACCTGCTGCAGCCCACAGCCACCATAGATCGCCAGTGGCGCGCAGGGCAAGATAAAGCAACTCGAGCAGGATCAAGCCGAGGGGCAGGCCGATCGCTAATCCCTTTAGTTGGTCAATGACCCAATCTTTGAAAGTCTGATTCGATTGACCGAAGCGATGCGGCAGGACGAATCCGCTGTAGTAACCAAGGGGCAGATTGATGAGGGAATAGATCCCACCAAAGATGGCGACAAAGACCGCAACTAGCAGCCAGTCATTATTTGTAAATGAGCTGACCCAGGCGCGTAATGAAATCGCCCAGCCAAAAAATAACCATGCGAGAGCATAGACGGCACTAAAGATATTATCCACCAGCCATAAGCGCCGGCGGATACGCGCGTATTCTTTGGCTTGCGTTTGTTTTTCGGGGTCGAGGGTAGTCATTTTCTAATTTCCGATTTTTGATTATTCTTCGCGTCGAGCGGAGGGTTGAGTAGGTCGAGTGATTTTCAAGACCGCATCGAAACCCGCAGACGAGACTCACACTCAGCGCTGGTTACTTCACCATTTCCGCCGCGAGCAATGCGATGATCTCATCACTCTTCATCACTTTGCCATACGATTTTAACGCGGCGAGAAACGCCTTATGGACATGGTCCGCAGGGATGGTGGTATCACCATACTTTAGATCACGCGTCGCACAGGCATCTTCAGCGACGATCACTTGCAAACCAAAATCCGCCGCGGCGCGTGCAGTGGCATCCACGCACATGTGGGTCATCATGCCAGTGATGACGACGCGCTCGACTTCCCATTCTCTCAACAGCCCCAGCAGATTTGTATTCAAGAATGAATTTGGTTCATGCTTATACACAATCGGCTCGCCCACAAAATGCGCAACAGAATCATGTATATCTGAACCACTATCGCCTTTAATAAAAAAGGCGGCATCAGGCTCGAGCGCAATGTGCTGGATATGGACGTGATGCCCGCTGTGTTCACGAAAGCATTGCAGCAACTCATACGCTTTCTTCGCGGCTTCCAGCGGATTCACAAGTGGATACTTCCCGCCAGGGAAGTAGTCATTCTGAATGTCAATGATGAGGAGGGCTGTATTCATACCCCGAGTATAGCCGAAGTCTGGACCATATTGATTAAAGCATGTCAATCTGACAATAAAAGAGACCGAAGCAAATGACAATGCTTCGGTCCCTTTTCAGTAATCCTAATGTCACATGTCTCAAATCACGTCTGTTGGAGTCCGTTGGCCAGCGCGTTCATTGGATTTTTGATTCGCCAACACCTTATTGACAAAATCACTTGCAACCGAAGCCGCAATCGAAACACTCTGATCACCACCGATAATCATGGCATTAATTCCAATGACTTCACCCCTTGCGTTGACCAGCGGTCCACCTGAATTGCCAGGCGCGAGAGGCGCATCCGAGCGAATGACGGGCAATTTTTCACCTCGTCTATTTTGTGCGGAGACCAATGCACTGACAATCCCGCGGGTAACAGTATTCCGCTGTCCCCACGGATGGCCGAAGGCAAAGACCATTTCACCGATGCGCGGCGAAACGGAGGCAGGTTTAAGCGGAGTCAGATGCGTGGCGTCGATAGAGAGTAAGGCCAAATCCACATCAGGGTCACGAGCGATGAGACGCGATTCGTGCTCGCCGTCATTTTGCAAAACAATGATGGGAGGGCGTCGTCCTACAACGTGATTGTTGGTAAGGATGAGTCCATTCGCATCCCACACAATGCCTGCGCCGGCGCCGAAGCGATGACCACGCACAATTACCAGCGAAGGCATAACCTGCTGGACAAGTTCACTTACTACTTGTGTGAAAGTACCGTTGAAGTTCATATTATCTCTCACCAATCAGGACATTCAGGGTCTGAGGCTGTCCGCCGCGCAGAATTTCAATCGGCGTAGACTTGCCTACCACATCACCACCTAGACGCGCAAAGAGTTCATCGTGATGAAGAACAGGCACGCCTGTGACTGCCACCAGAATATCGCCAACGATTAGTCCGCCTTTGGATGCCGGGCTGTCATTCTCAACACCAATGACCAAAAGACCTGTAGACTGTTCGCGCTTGAGTGCCTTTTGCGAAGCATTGGGAATTTCAACCGTTTGACTTCGAATGCCAAGATAACCGCGCTTGATGTGACCATGCTTGGCAAGGATCTCGGCGACTTTCCACGCAATGTCAGCGGGAATCGTAATGGCCGCGCCACGCGCCAAACCCGAAGTATTAATACCAAGCACCGTTCCATCTGCGGCAACAAGAGGACCGCCAGAAAAACCAGGATATGAAATACTATCGGTGCGAATATATCTTTCGAGCATTCCACCATGCCCAGTTCGAATGGGTCCACCGATCGCGCTTACGGTTCCAAGACTGGCTTCAATCCCATCACGGGTAGGACGAGCCAGTGCAAGTGCAATCTGCCCAAGACGCGCTGGGCTTTTCGTCTCTTCGGCGACTGTCCCTGCGGCACGTTCCAGTTTGAGGATAGCTAAATCTGAACCAGCATCACGACCCGCTAGGTTCGCGGAGGTTTCTGTTCCATCTGGAAGAATGATTGTAATGTCCTTCTCTTGTTCCACTACATGATCAGCCGTGAGAATGAGATCAGGCGCGTAAACGATTCCACTGGCAGGCATACGGCGACGCGCATTCACGAGTACGGTTGCCTTGCCTGCCTTTTCGGCAGCATCCGCCAGCGCATCAGAAAGTTCTACCAAAACATTTTGGCTCATAGAAATTCTCCTTGTGTGTTGGTAGGGAGTATAGTTCTAATGCTTTTGACGCGCATCACCGAAATGACTAGTTTTGGACTGGAAAAACGGGTAGGGCAGACAGCTATTCGCCCCATAGCCTGATGTCGCTTTCACCTTACTTAACACCGGAAATTAGTCGATTTGGATGTCAATGATGAGAAGAGCCGTTTTCAATTTATTCTGCCTTGAGAGCTGCCAATAATTCCTCAACCTGTCGTCTCAAGTGTATTTTATCTGTCACCGCCAGGGCTTGACGAAAATCAGTAGCAGCACAGTCTATATCCTTTATTGCTTGATAGGATTTTCCGCGCCCCAAATATAAACGTGGTTCATGTGGATTAATCTCCAACGCACGCGTGTAATCAGCGATTGCTTTGTTGTACTCACTATTCATACGATAGGCATCCGCCCGCCCCTGATAGGCATACCAAGAAAGCGGTTGTTTCAAAAGGACTCGAGCGTAATAATCTTCAGCCCAATCCAAATATCCTTCATATCCTTGGAGGTTGAAATCAGGCCTAACTAAAGAATCTTTTTCAGAAAGGCGTAAGGCTGAGTCTTGGTCACTGTGTGCGGCTTCGAGATTCCCAAGCCGGAAATGCACCTTCGAACGGACAACGTAAAATAATGGAAACAACGCTAAAAGTGAGATCGCCTTGTTGAATTCCCCCACAGCAGATTGGAACTCCTCTTTATCCATCATAACAGAACCACGACCAAAGTAAGGAAGCGCGGAGTTAGGATTGAGTTGGTGTGCGCGTTCATACAGTTCCAATGCAGAATCTGAATCCTTTTCCATCAAGTATATATCGCCGCGCATCCCCAAAGCCATCTCGTTATCCGGAGCCATCGTCAACGCGCGTTCCACATCAGCGAGCGCATTTTCATTTTGCAACATATACAAATAACAAACCGCTCGTCCCACATAATGATTGGCCTGTCCCGGTTCGCGCTGGATACCGCGTGCGTAATACTGCTCGGCGCGTTCATAATCACCTTGTAATACATAATACGCACCGCGCTTAAAAAGGTAATTCAACCCAAGATTGGTCCAGCGGAGAGTATGACGATTTAATGTGCTAATCGCGAGGGCGATAATTATGGAAAAAGCCAGCAAAATATAATCATGTATATAAATCCCGAACACAATCAGCCCAAACAAAACGGGAATACTGACAATCATGGTGATCATATTGGCGTTCGATTTTCCGAAGAACAACTCCATCAACGCATGAAGAATGTTTCCCCCATCCAATGGATACACCGGAAGTATATTGAAGACAAAAACGAAGATGTTCACACTTGCAAGCGCAAGGAAAAGCCTCCCAAAAAATGGTGGGTTTTCGGGCATATAAAAATAAGCCGCAATGAACAAAAACCCCAACAAGACAGTCACAAGCGGTCCGGCGGCATAAATAGCAAGGCGGTGTAAAGGCTTTTCTGGCTCGCGGCCCAGGTTGGTAAAGCCCCCGAGCAGCCAGATGACAATGCTCTTCACTTCCACGCGCAGGAGTATCGCGGTCAGCGCGTGTCCTAATTCATGCAAGAAAATGGAAAGCATAAATCCTATTAACAATAAGAGTACAAGCAGCCCTCCGCGCAAGCTGGCGGGACGAAAGATAAGATAAGTAATGACGACACTGAACAGCATGGAAAAATGGAAACGGATCTCTGTCCCACTCACGCGCCCCACCAGCCAGGACAATGTCAACCATTTCATAGCGGCCACCGGTAGAAAATGATTACTTCCGCCCAAAATCTGCGGGGTTCTCGCCCCACAATTCCGTATCCCATTTTAGAACTGCGTCATCTTTCAATTCATTTTCCGCGAGCCAATTTTCCGCACTGCGGATCATGACAAATAGAGGCGCGTTTTTAGCGGTATGCTTTAGTTTTGTCCGACACTTGCCTGTATAAACCCACGAGATGGCATTTTGAGAATCAGAATATACGGGTAGCTGATTTTCATGTTTCAGCATCCAGGTCAACGCGTGCACGATCGCCAAAAACTCCCCCACATTATTCGTCCCATCGGGGAATGGGCCTATGCAAAAAATCTCCTTCACTAATTCTGTATACACACCGCGATATTCCAATTTTCCAGGTGAGCCATTGCAAGCTGCATCCACACAAACGGATGGGAGGATGGGCTGGATGCTCGCTTCCTTCCACTTTCCAAGAGAAGATGATTTGCCTTTATACGCCTCATATCTGGACTGATGAGCTGATTCCGCTTCTTTGAGTGTGCCAAACGCCTTATATTCCGCGCCGACAAATCCCTTCACGTGCTTCTCGCATTCTGCCCATGAAGTGAAGATGCCTGTCTTGCGTCCCTTCCAAACAACATAATACTTTTGCTTTGGCATGATTGAAAATGTAGGGCGGGATAACCCCGTCCCTACTATTCTTCCTTTTCCTGCCAGCCTGTCTCTTCGACTGCCATAAAAATATCGGTCGCAGAGATCAAGCCGATCAATGCGCCGCTTTCATCTGCAATGGGCAAGTGATGGATGTGTTTCTCCTGCATCAACTGCGAACACTCCATCAACGTCCACTCAGGGTTTCCCGTAACAATGGGACCAGACATGATCTCGCCTACTGTCGTTTCTGCAGGGTTGCGGCCGGCGGCGACGATCTTGTCACGAATGTCGGTGGTCGTCACAATGCCATAGGTGGGATTCTTCTCAGACGTGGCCACCACCAGGCTGTGGATCTTGCGGCGGCGCATCAATGTGAGCGCATACTTGACATTTGAATCAGCGTCGATCACAACAACTGGTTTGGACATCCAATCTCGAACTGTGTTAGGCATGGTCTCCTCCGAATTATCTTTAGTTCTCAGTTCTGAACCGCCGGGGACGGGGCTAAAGCGTAGAGTATATTATTTTACAACCAATTCAACAGAATCCATTGCTAATAGTGAGCCATCCGCCGCACTAATATCCTGCACTTCGAGGCGGATGACCGCGCCAGACAAAGCATTCCCGATCGGGATGATCGCGTCAAATGTGCCGGGCGCGCCCAGGTCCGCGGCAGAGACACTGATGGCACCCACCGAAAGCTCAATTCCACTCACATCATAAATGCGATACACAAGATTATTCTCGAATGGTGCAATCGCAACATTGCCAGTGACCTGAACGGAGCTATACGTTTCTGTTCCAGATGCGGGTGCCGTTATAGTGATCGTGCGTGGCAGGCCATCTGGCGTGAAGGTCGTGTATTCTGTCATATCCAATTGGCGTTCGACGAAGCGAAACCGCCGCGTCGTCTTCCAGGCTGGGCAACACATGGGATCTTCAAAGCCATGAATTACTGCATCCAGGAAAATCTCATTATCTTCAATGGAAAGAGCATTCACCTGTGGCCGGTCATCCACCAGTGTTGAAGTCTGGAATACAGGTATTCCATCCACATCCGCGAAGATTGCCAGAAAAACAAACGTACCTGTACCGCCATAGTTCTCCGCAACCAACGCGGCAAATTCATTTTCATCATCGCCATTTAGATCGCCGCGCGCAACGAAGTCTGTAACAGATACCGAAATGAAATCTGTGCTTCCCGCAGCACCCTGCTCATATTTTCCATTTGTCAGTTGCACGATCTGCAACGAGTCTGTTAAGCTAAGTTGATATTCGGCATTACGGATCTTTGCAACATAATCAGGTGCGGCAGTCGGTGCTGCGGGAGTTGGCGATTCGGTAAGTGGAGTCGCTTCAGTTGCAACTGGGGATGATATAACGGGATCAGGCGTTGGGGAGGATGAGGCGGTACTACATCCGTATAAAAAAATGGCGGACAATAGCAGAAAGGTTACTGAATAACGGGAAACCATGTTGCGCCTCCATCGCTCGTTCTATAAAGTGCACGATGATTTGTTGTGGGGTCCACTGTGATGACCCAGCCGGACGACACGTTGACAAAATCCATACCTGCGAAGGATTCGTCGAAGAGCACGTCGGGCGGGATAATGCTCCAGGTGCGAGCCGCATCGCGCGTGACGTAAAACTGACTACCGTTATAAATAACCGCGTCATTGGCTGAAAGGAAATCAGCCGAGCCAGCACCGGGGATCAATGTAGGCGTGAGCGACCAGGTGTTGCCAGAATCATTTGAAACATACACCGCGAGATTTATATTGTCTGAGGTGATGCGCATGGTGAGGAAACCAAAATTTGGCGCGATGAAAGCAATTTTCTCAACGCTTAATTCAGCATTTTCCGCTCCCTGTGGTAAGGGCAAAGATTGTTCATTCCAACTGGCGCCGCCATCTTCTGTGCGATACAGATAAACAGTTCCGGGCGCATAAATTACACCATACACCCAGGCAGTCTGCATATTGAGCGCGGCGAGTCCGCTCTTTTGGCCGCCCAGTGGAAGCGAATCGCCTGCATCCGTGAGGTTGGGATCGTTGGTGTAGGTTTGATCCCAGGTTGCACCGCCATCTGACGTTTGAAAAACAGAGACGCCCATCGAGCCAGCCGCAACGCCAAGCGCAGACATCACCCAGCCGTTATTTGGGTCGAGAAAATTCAGGTCACCGCTGCTGAATGGAACCTTGTTGGAGGTCCATGTAATTCCGCCATCGGTGGCGCGATAAAGAGATCCGCTATTCGGGAAATTCTCGAGATCAGCCAACTGCATCCAGACGCGATCGTTATCCAGAACGAACGTATCAACACTATAACCTGTCTCGGTCACTTCAGGCGGCGTGACGTTATACCAGGTGATGCCGCCATCGTTCGTGCGGACGATCTGAGTCTCGGTCACGCCCCAGCCATCCAATTCATTGAGGAACTGGATGGACACCAGCGCAGGCGACTCCACCAATGGCGCGTTGATCTCGGCTGGTGAGGGCGTATCGGGATAGGGCATAGGAGTGGATTCAGGGGAGGCAGCACAGGCTGTAGCAGTTGTAATAAAAGAAAAAAGAAAGCATGCCCTGAGTAACGTGGATGGGAGAAAAGAGGTGATACGTTTCATTAAACTCCAAATGGTCTTATACGCTCTAGGTGGCTTGACCAAAATTACCCTATGAACTCGATGATCGTCGCTTCGCCCTGCCCGACGCCAACGCAAAGAGTGGCGAGTCCGTATTTGACATTTCCGCGCAGCTTCATCTCATGCAGGAGCGTTGTCACGAGTCGCGCGCCTGAACAGCCAAGTGGATGTCCGATTGCGATCGCGCCGCCATTGACATTAACAATATCAGGGTCAACATCCAAGTCTTCAATGACTGCGAGTGATTGAACAGCAAAAGCTTCGTTCAATTCAACCAGATCGATATCTTTCATTTGTAAACCGGCGCGTTGTAACGCTTTCTGCGTCGCGGGGATGGGACCGTATCCCATGACGCGCGGTGGCACTCCAGCAGATGCAGAAGTAACGATACGCGCCAAAGGTTTGAGATTCAACACTTTGGCTTTCTCATCGCTCATGATCAACAAAGCGGCCGCGCCATCGTTTAATCCGGATGAGTTCCCTGCGGTAACCGTTCCGCCTTCCTTGGCAAAAGCTGGCTTTAACTTTGACAGCGATTCCATCGTCGTATCGCGCCGCGGACGTTCATCCGTATCCACGATCTTCGCGTCAGCTTTCTTCCCCGAAGGGGGGACGGGGACAGGAAGAATCTCTTGCTTGAACCTGCCTCCATCAATGGCGGCGATGGCGCGTTGATGACTTCTCAACGAGAATTTATCCTGCTCCTCGCGCGTAATGTGTGGGCGTTCCCTGGCGATATTCTCGGCTGTTTCACCCATTGAATCCGTTCCGTGCATTTCCTTCATCTTGGGATTCGGATAACGCCAGCCAAGCGCTGTGTCCCAAGCGGTGAGATTACCAAATGAGAATCCCGCTTCAGCTTTTGGAATTGAATACGGCGCGCGGCTCATAGACTCGACTCCGCCTGCGATGTACACATCCCCTTCGCCTGCTTTGATGGCACGCGTGGCTTGATTGATAGCGTTCAGCCCTGAGGCACACAAGCGGTTCACCGTCACACCCGCCACATCGACAGGAAGCCCTGCAAGTAAGGCTGCCATGCGCGCCACATTGCGATTATCTTCACCTGCCTGATTCGCACATCCAAAGAAAACTTCCTCCACAAGCGCAGGGTCAAGTTTGTTGCGCTGGATAATTTCTTTTATCACGAGTGCCGCCAGATCGTCTGGCCGAACCGAGGCAAGGACTCCACCCAATGAGCCGATCGGTGTGCGAATCGCATCTATAATGACAGCCTCTGTCATTGGTTCCTCCAGCTAAATTTCATCAATTGATTCTACCATCTATAAAAAGAGCGACTGGACATCCAGTCGCTCTGAGTATTTACCTCAAAGGGCCAATTCCATGAAAAGAAACAGGCTGCTCTGGTTTTCCAAAAGCAGCCTGCTTATCTGTGCACTTATGGGTTACATGAAGTATCGACGCCGAGCGCATCCAGGAACGCTTCTTCCTGAACCGTGCCCAAGTGAGCACCCGGATTTACCTGTCCCGTAAAGTGTTCACCAAAGGGGCCAACGCCCGCAAAGTCACCTTGAGCAATCTGACTGCGTAATGGTCCCAAATATTGTTGACAGTTTGTCGCAAAGTCATTGGGGGGTGTACCGTCCAGCCCATCAGCTTTTACTGTAGCGACTTGCATCAGCGAGCCTGCCAGTGCAACGATCAGGGCTGCTAAGAGTAATGTTTGAATTTTCATTCTTGTCTCCTTTTTTGATACCTAAAATTTTGTAATTCGGTAGGAGCGCATAACGGCCTGCGTTCCTCCTGGTTTTACGAAGCGGGTGTGAGATCCATGGCTTCGACGATGCGTGTAAAGGGGATACCAGCGACTTCGTTCACATCGCGCACTGCCTGAGCATCTTCAGCCTCGAACATGCACATCACGTGTGACTCGCTTGGCACCCATGCAGTCCGAATATAGCGTACTGGCTTGCCAACCTCAGTGAAGTGCTGGCTCGTCTCTATGGCGGCCTTTTGAGCCGCAGCGAGTTGCTCGAGTGTAACTCCTGGCAAATCGCGATCTGCAATATAAATGTTCATTTTCATTTCTCCTTTCTTTAGTGATATCAGTTTGAACCGTCGTGTGCATCATAGCAGGCAGGCGGGTGGGTTGTCACCAACCGAAAGTTGGGCGCGTGGGTGGGTTAAAAAAATAAAGAAGTCAAAGAGACTTAATCTCTCTGACTTCAGTCAACTTCTTTATCTATACTGGCTCGCTTACAATAATCCCAATTCCTTTGCCTGCGCGACAGCCTGCGTGCGGCTGTGAACACTTAGCTTTCCAAAGAGGTTGTTGATGTGCCATTTGACGGTGCTCAACGCGATGACAAGGCGCTCGGCGATCTCCTGATTGGAAAAGCCTTCGGCGATAAGACGCAGAACTTCGAGTTCACGATCGTTAAGCGGAACCAACAAGGTTTCATCTTTGGGGCCTGCCCTGCTCGAAGTACGCGCATCGGTCTTCTGCTCCAACAATGAACCAAGTCCGCGTGCTTGCTCAATGGCCTGATCTAATGTAAGCGCGCGTCCACCTTCCCAAGCCGCGTTGAACCGAGCTTCGCCCATCCGCGCCCGTACGGTTGCAAGTGGACGTTCCGACTCTGTACGATAAGCATGAACTCTGGAATAGCCAAGGGCTTCCAGAAGTGTATCGGCAGCCGCGTAAAGCTGGACGGCTAATTGAGATTGTCCTTGAATGGTGGCCATCGCGCTAAATTCCAGCAGACAGAACGAAATATTCGTTGTGTCTCGAATTTTCTGGAATAGCGTGAGACCCTCTTGGATTAGGTTAACGGCTTGCTGATGATCCCCCTGAAGCCTGGCCAGTGCTGCAAGACTCATCAGCGAATTCGCAATACTCCACTCATCGTTCTGCGCACGCTTGAGCGTGAGGCTTTCCTCATGCAATGCCTGTGCGCTTTCATAATCCCCGCGATCGGTGGCTGCCTCTGCCAGGTTAAACAGCGAAATATACGTTCCGACCCGGTTGCCAAGCTGGCGAAAAAGAGTGAGACTTTCCTCGAGCCGCTCTACAGCATGCTCATTATCTCCATGGTAACGCGCAAGGATTCCTAAACCATAGATACCATTCGCGATCAACTGAGGTTCATTCAGCTCGCGTGCGATTGTCAGGCTCTCTTGCATCCATGTTTCTGAAGCTGTATAGTCGCTCTCCAATCCCTGCATCATTGCTAGATAACTAGCTCCGTAAAGCGCTCTGGCGCGCGCGGCTGTGTGTGACTGTGCTTGCGGTAGAGTTAGTAAATCAGTTAAGTGTTGAAGTCCCTCGCGTAAATGATCATGGATTTCCCAAAACCGCCAAAGCGCGCTGCCTAAGCGCAGCCCTGCCTCTACTGAACTTGATTCGAGTTTGCTCCATTCCAGGGCAGCGCGCAGGTTGTCATGCTCAATCTCCAATTGATCGAAGAGTTCTGTTTGTCTGGGCCCACGCCACTGGGTCTTCACTTCTTCTGCCAGAACCAGGTACCAGTCGAGATGACGGTCGCGCGATTTGTTCTCTTCACCGGATTCACGCAATAAGTTGTACGCATACTGGCGAATTGTCTCAAGCAAATGATAGCGCGCTTCGTGCTGCTCTAAAATTTGGGCAGCGACCAGAGACTTGCTAACCAATCGGGCCAATCCGTCCAGAATTTCACTCCGCTCCGTATCATTGCCTTCACAGATCTCTTCCGCTGCCTCAAGCGTGAAACCACCGACAAATATTGCAAGCCGTCGGAGCAATACACGTTCCTTTTCAGAAAGGAGATCGTAACTCCAATCAATTGTCGCTCTCAGCGTTTGATGACGAGGCAGGACGGCCGTCGGATTGCTGGCCGTCAACAGGGTGAACCGATCATCCAGGCGTGCAGCAATTTGCTCTACTGTCAACACGTTCACTCGCGCCGCCGCCAGCTCAATCGCCAACGGAATCCCATCCAAGCGCCGACATACTTGAATGATCGCTGACGAGTTTAGTTCGGTTGGTGTGAAGGCTGGTAGTATCGATCGCGCTCGCGCCAGAAAGAGCGCGGGGGCATCATATCCTTTCAGATGGGATGCAAGCGGCAGATGTGCAGAGTCAGGCAGCGAAAGCGAAGGGACAAGAAATGTTGTTTCGCCCGGAATCCCTAACGGTTCTCGACTCGTTGCTAGTATCTGGAATCGCGGCGAAGCGAGGAGCAATTTTTCCGCGAGCTGCCCGCAGGCGACCAGGAGGTGTTCGCAGTTATCAAGCACCAGAAGCAGTTGCCTTTCTGCTAGGTAATCCATGAGTGATGTGATTACGGGCTGGTCAAAGGTTTCGCGAACACCCCATGTCTGTGCAACTTCTCGAGGAACGAGCGCGGCGTCATTGAGTGAGGCCAATTCAACCAACCACACACCATCGTCAAACGAATGAGTGGAGGCCAGTTCCATGGCGATCTGCCGCGCCAACCGCGTCTTGCCACAGCCACCCACGCCTACTAAGGTGAGTAAGCGTGTTTGTGTGAGCAACTGATGGACCTGAGCCAGTTCCTTCCTACGCCCCACGAAACTGCTCAAGGGTTGGCTCAGATTGGTTCGGGAGGAAAATTGGGCTTTGTCGCGCTCGACAGTCTGCTTATTCATCGAACTGGGTGGAGGTGCTTCCAAAACAAGGACACTGCAAAATCGAGTGGTATCTATAACCAAGCAGGCGGATCGCGTCTATAATGACAGCCTCTGTCATTTATTCCTCCGAAAAAATTTCGTGGGTTGATTCTACCATCCATGACCTATTCAATATGGTCGCCGCTCGCGTAAAGATTGTATAATATTATTAAGCGGTTGGGTAAGGAGGTATTTATGTTTCTAGCAGGAAAAAGGCAGATAGCCACTACTGTCGTTCTCTTCGGCGTTGTCACAATCTTTCTTGCCGCATGTATGTCGAAAGATGTAAGTGTCACAGCATATCCTCTTAGTTCTCCAACACGATCTCAATTGCCAGATACAAGCACGCCAAGCCCCACTGAAACCCCCAAGCCAACACAGACTGTGACCATAACGTCAACCACAGACAAAGTTGTCACGCTTGCATCTGAATACAACGTTCCGGGCGCATGTTTATTTACTTATCTTGAGTCAAATGATAAAGTGTGGATTGCAGCCGATTGCAAATTGTTTAGAGAACTGATTATGGCAGAGAAATCATCGGGAAAGAAAATCGTCGTTCCATATCAAGAAATAGATGAAGAAGCCCCGGGTCAGTTTTCAACACGCCCTTTAAGTTGGTCAAGCGACAATAGATATTTTTATTTCACAACTCGCTGCTGTGAGTATGAAGATATTTATAACAGTAACGGGTCGCTATACCAGTTTGACATCGAGAAAGAAATCTGGGGCATTCTCGTTCATGCCGTATACGAACCTTCTTACTTCTTCTCGCTTGATGGAGAACGATATGTGTTTCTCAACCATTTCCCGTCGGATAGTTCGGGTCTTCCCGAACATCTTGAAATAGGAATAGTTAATGTTTTATTGAATAAAAATAAAAGGGCTGTATTCAGATATATTTGGGGACCGGTTTATGACAAGCCAATATATGCGTGGTCTGAAAACAGCGATAAATTTGCAATCATTCTTCATAGACTAATAACTTTAAGCGAACATACTATAGAATCTGACAAAGTGCTATTAAAAATCAGTTTTACAAACATGGATATGGAACTTGTTGAAGAATTCGACATCAACAATCTTCTTGAAGAATAGGCCGACTAACCTTTCCTACCTCCTTAGATAAAACCTTTCATGTTGATTCGACCCTCAAATTAGTGTATAGTGTTGACAACATTACTGCTTCCAAACTTGTATATGCGCTTTAGTGGTACAGAGGAGTAAATCAAATGGCGAAAAAGAAAATCAAGATCAACCGTGCCCCCGTATTAACTCTCTGGGCAACAATTGTTGCCGAGCGACTTGGTTATAAAAAAGATGAAGCCTTGACCTTCGGCAAAGCCGTAGCGGGACTCAATGCACAATCCAAAGGGCGGCGATTGGGGATTTACGAAGAGAAAACCGAAGAGGAAAAAGAGAAAGAAACAAAGGAAGAAAAACCAGCCAAGTTGGAGTTCATCGAGATACTGGGACGCGGCGTGCCAGCCATCAAGACTGCACAAGGTTTACGCGCTGCCATCAAAGGTGAAGAGATTGACCCGGAGAGCGTTCAAAAATACTTGCGGCAGAAGTTCGGTGAGGATCTGGATGAAGCGCGCGCCGCAATGGAGAAACTGGCAAAGGCCTATACACCCAAACAATTGGAAAGCGAAGCATACAGCTTATATGAAAAGTTCCGCCCGAAGATACCAGAGGGGACGAAAGGCTGGGGCGCAAAAGGTGATCTTGACCTGGACTATATTAGCTCACTGGCGAAGTGAGCCGCGTGGGAAAGTTAGGAAATTGGTTTAATTAAACGCCAGAAATCAAACACTCTTGAAGAGAAACTAATATGACCACCAACGAGTATCATTTCATCACCCATTGGCGCATCAAAGGAACCGTTAAGGAGGTTTCTGATGTCCTCAGTCAAGCGACTGATCTGGTCCGCTGGTGGCCTTCCGTTTATCTCGACGTCCAAGAAGCGGAAGCAGGCGACGAAAATGGAATTGGCAAGGTTGTTCACTTGTATACTAAAGGCTGGCTGCCCTATACATTACGCTGGTCTTTCCGGGTGATTGAGTCTCGGTATCCTTATGGGTTGAGCTTGGAAGCCTGGGGAGACTTTGTCGGGCGAGGCATCTGGACGTTTGGGCAGAATGACGAGTGGGTGGATATCACCTACGACTGGAATATCCGTGCGGACAAGCCTTTGCTCAAATATTTCTCGTTCCTGCTTAAGCCTATCTTCGGCGTCAATCACCGTTGGGCCATGCGCATGGGGGAAGAGAACCTGAAGCTGGAATGGATGCGCCGACATGCGGCTACTCTAGAAGAACGTGCCCCTATCCCCTCTCCTCCAGGCCCCACCTTCAAGATGTTCATTCAACGTGTATAGGGGCGTGAAAGGCGAATTGGAAAGAATTCACCCAGCATAATCAGTTTTGAACTTAGGTAAAGGAGCAAAGATGAGCAAACGCCTCAACATCTCATCTGGCGTAAAATGGGAAGATATTATTGGCTATTCACGGGCAGTGAAGATCGACAATGTGATCGAAGTGGCAGGGACAACCGCGCTGGATGAAGCGGGAAATCTTGTTGGTCCCAATGATCCGTACGAACAGACCAGGTATATCATTGCTAAGATCGAAAAGGTCCTGATCTCCGCTGGTGCCGCACTCACGGACATCGTGAGGACGCGCATCTTCACAACTGACATTTCCCGCTGGGAGGAGATAGGCAGAGCGCACGGTGAATATTTTAGAGGGATCAAACCTGCCTCCACTATGGTAGAGGTGAGATCGTTGATAAATCCAGGAATGCTGGTAGAGATCGAAGCAACAGTTATCATTCAGGAAAATCAATGAAATAGGAAGCTATCCTAAAGATCTGACTCAAACAAACTTACCAATGACAGAAACCGAATTTGAACGACTGATGCGGACCATCGCAGATGGCTGGAATGAAGGCAACGCGCGCAAAGCAGCAGACTGTTTCAGCGAGGACGCGATTTACATCGAGCCACCGGAAAAACAACTCTATCACGGACGCGATGAACTCTATGAATTTTTCGGCGGAGATCACGGCACGGACATTCCCATGAAAATGACCTGGCATCATCTAGCGTTCAACGAGCAGGAGCAAATTGGCTTCGGAGAATATACCTTTGAAATGCACGGATGCTATCACGGCATCGTGACTGTAAAATTAGAAAATGGGTTGGTCAAATTCTGGCGGGAATATCAATATAAAACCGAACTGAGTTGGAATGATTTTTCACGGTTGAATTCGTTCTAGATCACCTTCTCAATTCAACCACCACCTGCAACCCACCCTCTGGTAAATTTCTTGCTTCAATGGTCCCACCCTGCGCTTCGACGAGTTGCTTCGTTATCGCGAGTCCCAAACCCGTTCCACCTGAGAGGCGCGCGCGGGATTTTTCTTTTCGCCAGAAGCGGTCAAAGAGATAAGGCAGATCCTCTTGTGGGACACCCGGCCCATTGTCATTGACAAAGAGGCGCACGCTGTTTTCGGCCTCTTCGAGAACAAGCCAGATTTTTCCTCCTGCTGGGATATAACGAAGCGCATTCCCCACCAGGTTACCAATGACCTGTTCAGTGCGTTGAGGGTCAAGCTCAATGTGGAAGTTTCCACTGCCTTTTTCAAGTGAGAGAGAAATATTTTTCTCACGCGCTTCGGCTGAAAAAAGATCAAGAGTGTGTTGCGCTAATTGATGCAGGTCGACCGGTCTTATCTCAAAGGGCAGCTCACGCGTCTCGGCCAGGGTCAACAGGCGCAGGTCGTCGACTAGGCGTTCGAGCAGATAGGTTTGTTCAAGAGCCATGGAGACCTGGCTGCCATCCGCGGAATAGATCCCATCCACGATCCCTTCCAGGCGTCCGCGAATGATGGAAAGCGGTGTGCGTAACTCATGTGCGATGTCTGCAAACATTTCACGGCGCTCACGGTCATTGCGTTCGAGAGCGGAAGCCATTTCATTGAAACTATCAGAAAGGCTGCGAAGATCCTGCTGACCCTTGCTGGAAATGCGCGTGTCGAGTTTTCCATTACTGACAGCGCCCGCGGCGTAGATGACATCTGCAAGCGGGTTTACAAAACGGCGTAAAAGCAAAATCGCAACAACAACAAGAAACAAAGCCAGAATTATAGAGATGACACCAATGGGAATAAGAATTCTGCCTGCGAAACCCAAACGGGTCGCCAATGAAAAAGAAGTGATAATTAGCGACCCGATCTTTTCATCACGCATGGTCAGGTCAAACACAACGTCTTCGGGCTGGGGGTTATAGATGGAACCAACTGTTGAAACTGAATCGGGCCGTCGGTCCAGGATAATGCGTTGATCTTGATCCAGCAAAACTGTATTAAGTGAATTCAGTTCATCGCTCGCTTCAAAAACTTCATTCACTCCATCCCAACTTTCATGGCTGAGATAATATCCTTCAAGAGAACTCACAAACGGCATGGACGGGGAATTTGAGGAGAATGTCAGAAAATAACCCACGCTGACAAGAAACAAAAAAGCGGACATCAACAGAACAATGACAAATGCCCTGCCCAGGAGGATGAATAGACGGGTGCGTATATCTCGGACGGATGATTGCATTTCAGTTCTCAAATTTATAACCCACGCCATGTACTGTGACGATCAACTGCTCTGGCTCGAGTTTTCGGCGTAGGTTGCGGATGTGCGAATCGATGGCGCGTTCATAGCTTTCAAAGGCAACGCCATGCACGGCATTCAATAACTGACTGCGGGAAAAAATGCGACCAGGCTGACTCATCAATACCGCCATGATCTCAAATTCAGTAGAGGTCAATGTGACTACCCGCTTCTCCATCTGGACTTCGTAGTGGGCCCTGTCCAAGGAAACATCTCCAGCCCGAATTACTTCCGCGCTTGAGTCGCCACTGGCACGCCGCAAAACGACTCGCACGCGTGCCACCAATTCGCGCGGGCTGAACGGCTTGGTCATGTAATCATCTGCGCCAATTTCGAGACCTATGAGTTTATCGATTTCTTCAACTCGGGCCGTGAGCATGATAATGGGAACATCACTCTCACGGCGGATCGCGCGGCAGACGTCCAACCCGTCCATTTCAGGGAGCATGAGATCGAGCACGATTAGGTCTGGCTTGTCGCGGCGGCTGAGTGACAATCCCTCGGCGCCGTCCGCGGCCGTGACGACCTCATAACCCGATTTCTTCAAATAGTCGCGGCATATCTCAAGAATTTGAGGTTCATCATCCACGAGCAATATCTTTTTTGGCATAGGTATATTATATTTGGAAAACCATTTGAAACACAAAGGACACTACACTTGGCCCGCACCTGTCCCTGACGGGAAGGTGTCAGGGAGGCACAAGTGCCGGGGAGGTCACGAAGGAAAACCCGTAATATCTCCCTTTGTGTACTTTGTCCCGCTCGCTGCGCTGGGAGATATGAATGATGCGAGCAGGATTGTGCTCTTCGTGTATAATTTTTTCTCTACTCATAGCGCAATGCTTCCATTGGGTGCAAATTCGCGGCGCGAAAGGCAGGGTATAAACCGAAGAACACACCGATCGCCAGAGCAAAAGTAAAGGAAAGCAATATCGCATTGGCTGTTATCACCGCGGTGATCAATCCTGTGAGTGTAAAGACGGTCGCGATCCCGGCTCCCAGCAGGATTCCAACGACCCCGCCGAGCAGGCTCAAGGTCATGGTCTCGATCAGGAATTGGGTGAGGATCTGATTTCTGGATGCGCCAACAGCTTTTCGCAAGCCGATTTCCTTTGTTCGCTCCGTCACTGAAACCAGCATAATGTTCATGATGCCAATCCCACCCACGAGCAGCGAGATCCCGGCAATTGCGCCCAGAAAAATAGTGAGCGTATTCGTAATGGTGTTCAAGGTTTCCAACAGGTCGGTCTGGCTTTGGACCGTGAAATCCAACTCATCAGAGGCGGCAAGTTTATGAGAACGGCGCAGCATATATGAGGTCTGTGCCGAAACGGTGTCCATCATTTCTGTGGTTGTCACCGAGATGTAAATATTATTTACGATCTTTTTATCGTTATAGGTTGCCGTTGAACCAAACAACTTGATATAACCAGCTTCCAGAGGGATAAAAACCGCGTCATCTGTTGAACCGAAACCAGATGAGCCTTTAGACTCGAGCACGCCGATCACCTCAAACTTGATCCCATTGACTGCAATCTTTTTCCCAATGGGTGACAAACTACCGAACAGGTCTTCAGCCGTTTGGGAGCCAAGCACAGCCACCAGCAACTGTGACTTGTTATCCCCATCCGTAATAAAGCGGCCATCCGCAACCGTGTAAGAGCGAACATCCTGATAATCTTTGGTAACACCTGTAACACTAACGCTGAAACTTTCCTTGTCAAATTTTATCGTGTAGGAAGATTGATAACTTGGGACAATGGCTGTTACATTATCAATCAGCCCGCGTTGAAGCAGTTGATAGTCGGAATAGTAGAGGTAACTTACCTTCTGAGCTTGATCAGCGCCGGGGGGACCATCATTCTGTTGCCGTCCAGGCGAGACCGTCAATAAATTCGTGCCACTGCCTTGAATCTCACTGGTGACGCTGGCAGTTACACCGTCGCCAAGTGCCAGTAATGCCACTACGGTCGCCACACCGATCACAATACCTAACATGGTAAGAATGGATCGTAATTTATTGGCGCGCAGCGCGCGCAAGGCAATCTTGAAATTTTCTGAGAACAACATTGTTATCTCCTTTACCCTTCTGTGCGCGGTGTACCCGCTTTGATCGGATTTCGATTGACTTCATCTGAAACGATCTGACCATCTGAAAGTTTAATGATTCGATCTGTGTGACGCGCCACATAAGCATCATGTGTCACTAAAATAACAGTCTGTTCATGATCGTTATGCAGGCTTTGGAACAGTTCCATGATCTCCACACCCGTTTTGCTGTCCAACGCGCCGGTCGGCTCGTCTGCAAGAAGAATGGCTGGTTCATTGACCAGTGCACGTGCAATTGCCACGCGCTGTTGCTGTCCACCTGAAAGTTCATTGGGTGCATGGTGT
Organism: Anaerolineales bacterium; assembly: GCA_045402985.1. GTDB lineage: Bacteria > Chloroflexota > Anaerolineae > Anaerolineales > Villigracilaceae > Defluviilinea. The sequence continues at coordinate 1,464 of JAXIPJ010000243.1, read as the reverse complement.
GTACGCTCTGAAAGGCCCACCCGATCCAACGCTTTCAATGCACGGTCCTGTCTTTCTTTGCCCGAGATCCCTGCATAGGTCAACGGCATCATTACATTTTCCAGGGCACTTGTACGAGCCAATAAATTAAACTGCTGAAAAACAAAGCCAATCTTTTGACCGCGAATCTCCGCCAGTTTCGACTCGTCCATATTTTCAACAGACATACCATCCAGCATATATTTGCCCCCACTTGGCACATCCAGGCAGCCGATAATGGACATCAAAGTGCTCTTGCCCGAACCCGATGGTCCCATGATGGCGACCATTTCGCCTTTTTCGATGGTGAAACTTGCGCCATCCAGGGCGCGCACTTCGTTATCACCCATCTGATATACCTTGCTCAGGTTTTCAGTTTGGATCATGGCTTAGTTCCCTCCGCCGAATGGTCCTGACGCATTCACGCTATTCGGTTGAAGCAACTGCAGGCGGTCACCCTCTTTCAAGTCGCCGGTCACGGCCACGAGTTCACCAACGATCGAACCACCGACGATATCCACTCGGGAAGTTGATCCATCATTTTGGATCACCCAAACATATTCGCCGTTGTTGTCGTTTTGGATGGCAGTGATCGGCACAGCCAAAGTTGCAGAAGCATCCTTTATCTGAATGACCACATTCGCGGTCGCGCCCAGAGGTAGGAATACGTCTTCATCCACTTTATCGATGTCGATCCGAACTGAATATTTCACCAAACCAGAGACCACCTCCCCAACAGGATTGATCGCCGTCACCTTGCCTGTGAGCACGACCCCAGGCATCGCATCCAGCGTGGCCTCAACCTGATTGCCCAATTTGACAGTCGCAATATCTGATTCATCTACCGGTGTCTCCACATAAAGATGAGCCATATCTGCCAGGTTGACAGAAAGTTCGTCAGCAGCCACTAGATCTCCTGCACGCTGTTCCACTGATAAAACCTCGCCATCAAACGGAGCAATGATACTCAACGAGTTGACGGTCGCCTGAGCGGCATCCACCTTGGCTTGTGCAGCGATCACTGCTTGTGAATCCGGGCCAGCCGCGAGACGGTCATATTCAGTCTGCGCATCTTCCAATTGGGATTTTTTCAATAGAAGATCATTCTCAGCTTCAACGATCCAATCCTGGGGGGCAGGTCCCTTGGAATATTTTGTTCGATACTCATACTGATAGCCAAAAGGCGTGTTGATCAACACCCTGCGCGTTTCAGTTTGCGGAATTTTCTGGTCTTTCTGCAAATACACAAGATACTGGTCAGCCTTTTCGTAAACTTCTGTGGCTTCCTTCAAGTCAACCACAGCTTGCGCCAGGTTGGTTTTGGAGTTCAATAGATCTTCAAGATCCTGCTGTGCATTGACCAGGTCCGCCTGAGCCGAAACTATGCTGGCAGACGTGCTGGCAGGCTGTAAAACCAGTAATATATCTCCCGCCTTAACTTGATCT
>JAXIPJ010000172.1:0-4296 GCA_045402985.1 Anaerolineales bacterium | reverse complement strand
GTCGGCGCGGGACCGTTGCCAACAGAAATACTTGACAGGCATAGCGCAGAGTATGAGCAATTTGGTGAAGTCGCGGCAACCACAGGTCGCATCCGCCGCGTTGGCTGGTTGGACCTGGAGATCGTCAAAACTGCCGTTGCTTTGAGCGGAGTCACCGAATTGTGCATAACAAAATTGGATGTGTTGAGCGACCTCGAGGAACTCCAGGTTTGTGTTGGCTATAAACTGGACGGAAAAGATGTGGGCTACACCGACGTGGACGCGTATGGGTTGGATAAGGTTGAACTCGTCTATCAAAAGGTCAAAGGTTGGAAGGAAGATATCAGCAAGGTCAGGTCATTTGATGAATTGCCAGCGAATGCGCAGAATTACGTGAAGATGATCGAAGACGCAGCGGGAGTCCCTGTGAAGTGGATTGGTGTGGGACCTGAGAGGGAAGCGACGATAATGAGATAAATCAAAAGTCCCCGCCAATTCAACGAGGGCTTTTCCCCATTTATCAAGTTATTCAGGTAAATTGCCTAGTACGTCTGCGACGCGCTTTTTGGAGCCAAAGCCCGGTAACACAATGAAGCGGTTGATGCCTTTCTGTCCGAGCATAGCAGGTTTGAGCTGGTCTTTGAGAGTCTCGACTCTGACGGGATAGTCTGTGTCAATCACAGAAAGCTTTAGGAAACCATTAAGTAGTTAACGAACCTGATAAGGCACTTCGGTAATGACGATTCCCCTCTTGCTCAACAGCGTGAACCGCAGCCAGAAGGCTGTTTGTGTGTGTAGTAAATTGTGCCACCAATGCTTGGGAGTGAATTGGGGTACTACAATCGTTAACCGCTCATTGGGCTGCAATATGGCGTAGATACTGTCCAGGTATTCCAAAAAAGGTTCGAGAAACGTGCGATAAGGCGATTCAATGATGATGAGCCGAGTGCCTTTGCCCCACCAATTCCACTTGCGCTCCAATGCTGCCTTCTGTTCCGGGTCAATTGAGACATGCACTGCTGTCACATCATCTGAGAGAGATAGGGCGTAGTCCAGCGCTTCAAGCGTGCCTTGATGAACTGCCGATATGGGAATAATCACCCGGTGACGTTTGGGAGGAGGGGGCTGGCCGTAATTCTCCAAAGACAGATCACGAGCAAGATTTTGATAGTGGCGATGGACAGCAAAGAAAATAATAACCACCGTAGGAAGGAGCAATACAATGATCCATGCGCCATCCGCGAATTTTGTGATCGCGAAAATTAATGTCACTACGGTCGTGCAGATCGCTCCTATGCCGTTGATCGCCAGCTTCCAACGCCAGCCACGGTCGTATTGCTGCGTTGACTCTGTGTCTGTGATGTGCTCAATTGGGCGGTGACGTAACTTCCACCAATGACGTGCCATCCCTGCCTGTGAAAGTGTAAAGGAAAGAAAGACGCCCACTGCCCAAAGAGGAATAAGGGCGGTCACACTGGCATTGAAGATAATGATGAGAATGGAGGCAATCACAGTAAGGCTGATAATACCGCGCGAGAAAACCAGCCGACTTCCACGGTAAGCCAATTGTCTCGGCATAAAACCATCCTGAGCGATAATGGCGCTCAAGGCTGGGAAGCCTGCAAAGGCCGTGTTCGTAGCCAGGATCAGAATAATGGTTGTGGCCGTTATCGTTCCTAAATATAACAAGCCGCGATTTCCGATGACGGTGCGCGCCAGTTGCGAGATCACTGTTTCAAACTCGGAAGGAACTGCCCCGATCACTCCAAGTAGATAGACAATGCCCAGGAAAAGCACACCTAAGATGGCAGACATCCAAATCATTGTCACTACGGCATTGTGTGTGCGCGGTTCCTTGAAAGATTTCACGCCGTTTGCAATGACCTCAACACCCGTCAAGGCCGTCGTGCCATTGGAAAAGGCACGTAACAGCAGGAAAAGAGTGATTGGTTCAACGTGCAGTGTTTCCAGCGGCGGTGCATCCGTTACAACGCCGAGCGTTCCACTGAAATATCGAAAGAAACCGACAGCGACCGTCAGAGACGTCATGCCGAGAAAGAAATAAGTAGGAAGGGCAAATATATTCCCTGATTCCTTCACGCCGCGCAAGTTGGCTAAGGCAATCAACCCCAGCAAGCCTACTGAGAGCCATACTCGAAACGGGAAAAGGTCAGGAAAGGCTGAAACGATCTGTGCCACGCCCGAGGATACCGTGACCGCAGCCAGCAGGATATAGTCCATAAGCAAGGCCGCACCAGCCACCAGAGCAGTTGGCACTCCCAGGTTTTCCTTGACTACCGTATAGGCGCCACCACCACTTGGGTAGGCATGAATAGTTTGTTGATAAGAGACGGTGACGATCGCCAACAAAACAGTGATGATCAGTGAAATAGGAAAGGCATAACCAAATGCCTGCGTGCCTGCCGCGGCCAGGATTACAAGTGTCTCTTGAGGTGCATAAGCAATGGATGATAATGCATCTGCCCCAAAGACAGCCAACCCCACTGCCTTGCCAACAGTCTGATGCGGTACGGCGGCGGTGGGAAGAGGGCGGCCTATCAGCCAGGTACGCCATGAGCGTTGTGGTTTGTATTCAGCAATACGGCTCATGAACTCATTGTTACGTTCAGATTCATTTTTATTGTGTGGACGTGTCATTCACTCTATTTTAGCGCATCCAAAGCCAGATTCAACAATAGGATGTTAACGCGCGTCTCACTCAAAATCCCAAATTGACGGCCTTCGGTCTGTTGATTCACCAAAGCTATGACCTGCGCTTTATCCAACTCGCGAGCGGTTTGTACAAGCGTTCAATCAAATGGTTAGGTTACTCCTCGGAAAGCATATCGGAATTTTACACTCTATTATCGCAACTTTTGATAAACCGCAGGGTTGAAGTTTATGAAGGCAGACGCCTCTGCCAGTTAAGATTGTCAACCATTCACGTAGTCACACGGAGGTAGAAATGAATTGGCTCGTCTGGATCTTATTTGGGGCCCTGGCCGGCTGGATTGCCAGCATGGTAATGGGAAAGAACGCTCAAATGGGCGCGCTTGCCAACATTGTTGTGGGTATTGTCGGTGCCATCATCGGGGGATTCCTGATGACGAATGTCTTCGGAGCACCGGGAGTTACAGGCTTCAATATTACCAGCCTGATCGTCGCTGTTGTAGGCGCGGTCGTTCTGCTTTTCCTGGCAGGCCTGGTACGGCGCTGACCGCTGACGTTTGATCAGAACAATTTAGAAAAAGAGCCGCGCATTGTATGCGCGGCTCTTTGATATTTACCAGCTGCAACTCACTCGATCTTCATCTATTACGGACAGGAAGCTATATTTTGTATGGCTTCCTGAATGCGCTGTATACGATTTTCGGGGTTTGGGTGTGTACTGAAGAATTCTGGTGGTGCCTTTCCCTGGCTCGCCTCGGCCAGCACCTGCATCACTCGAATTAGTTCTTCGGGGTTATAGCCTGAGTCATTGATAAAACAGACTCCCAAAAAATCTGACTCAAGTTCGTCATCCCGTCCAAACTTCATGTTGACCAATTGTCCGATCAACATCGCGACTTGTGCCGTATTCGCAGTGGCAGGATTGTCCGGATCGTATGTGGCGAGAACCGCTGCCCCAGTCAATCCCTCAGTGAGTTGTGCTTTGGCAATATGCTCAGCAGAATGACGGGCAACCACATGTCCAATTTCATGCCCCAGAACTCCAGCCAGTTCCCCTTCGGTCTGAAGTTTATCGAATAAGGCGCGCGTGATAAAGATCTGACCACCTGGCAGGGCAAAGGCATTGATCGTCTGATCATCCTCCAATAGGTGAAATTCATATTCATAAGGCGTCTGGCTGGCCGGCGAATTCTGTACCAGCGAATTTCCAACTTGATCCACAATCGCCTGGTCTGCCTGATCGGGATCCTCGCCACCAAACTCTTCCGCCATTTGCGGTGCGGCTTGTAATCCCAGGGCGATCTCCTGTTCCACGGTGATGCCGATATATTGCGTTTCGCCAGTCACGGGATTATCCTGCCGCGATCCAAAATAACTGACCAACGACATGATGGCGATGATGGCTGCAAATATCAGCCGGCCTTTTGCCGAGCCTCCCCGACTACTTCTTGCGCTTGGGTAACTGCTGTACATTTTATGCTCCTGGATTGAAAACAAGTTGGAACGATTTCTACTTATTAGAAATATACACTCATAATCAGAATAGTTATACGGGGGAAATCCCTAATTGCTTATCTTTCTTTTCTACATATACTTTGAGAAGTGAGTATTTAAAACTCACAAATCAAAAATCTAATTTTCCGGAGG
>JAXIPJ010000420.1:0-11625 GCA_045402985.1 Anaerolineales bacterium | reverse complement strand
CCGCAGTGCCGTGCAAGTTTATGGCATCGATGTTTGGCTGGTTTCCGGCTCGGATACCATCATGGGGGCGGAAAATATTTCCGAGTTGGGGACTTTCACCCTGGTTGGTGAATTGCGCGGAAGAGAAATTCAAACGGAAGGCGGCACCAAGATTGGGGTGATCGACTCTGTTATTTTGGACAACGAAGCTCGTGTGTTGGGATTCGGGCTGGGCAAAGTTTATTCGCAAGGGCCATTGGCCGAAAGAAAGACTATTGCGCGCGAGGCCATCCTTAGCCTGGGAAACACGAAAGAGCCAATGACGATCAATCTAGCGCAAGCTGAATCGCTCGCTTTACCTTAAAGGCAAAGCAGCTCAACCGGCCCGTCGCGGACGCCGGCCATTAGGCGGCATCGGAGTTCTCTTATGAACGAATCATCAGTCGCAGATTACATCACCAAGACTTTTCCCGGAGTCGAAACAACCACAAACTTCGGGTACACCTTCTTTTTCTATCGTTCAGATCACCTACTTCCCTTCGCCACAATCGCCTCGTCGGACAATGAGTATGAGCAGATCTCTAACCTGGACCGTCCCGGAGTCTTTCGCCTGAATATTGGCGTCAGCAAACAGACGTTTCAATCACTATTCGGTACAGCCAAAGTGGATATCAGCAGCTATGATTTCACCGCTTTAGACGTGATCATGCCACATCCCGATTATGCGCAGCAATCTTTCATATGTGTGCTTTCGCCGAGTGAAGCGACGTTTGAGAGACTACAACCTTTGCTGGCTGAAGCTTATGATATCGCCGTTCGCAGATACCCAAGACGCAACAAAAAGAATGAGTCCAGCCCCTAACAAGGCCCCCTTCGGGGATGCTCACCTGCACTGCACCACACCTGCCCTGGAGGGCGGTGCCGGGGAACGCACGATTTGCTAAGCAAATCGGGTGCAAGCGTCGCGACGTGCAGCCCAATCACAAACAAAACTGCCTTACCATCAATTGATCACCTTTGCAATTTCAATCGAATCTAGGGCATGGTACAAGCTGTACCAGGGGCACCAAACCATACTCAGTATGTGGCTTTATATCCCCTAAAGCCATCAAATGAAAACCTCCCAGGAAAGTCCTGAATGGGTTAGGATTTTATTCCCATGCGAGGAGACTGCACATAAGCGATTATCTAGTCCGCACATATGGTCCTCGTATGGGGATAAACATGAATTAGCTGGCTAATGCTTCTGCAGAAATGGGAATCATGAAAGAGAAAATCATCGAACGGATTTTGAGAACGGCGCAGGTGCCAGACTTATTGGAAGTCCTTACCCAACGCCTAAGTCAGTCAGATTTACAATCCCTGTTACTCGAAGTCTACCGAAAACGAGCCCAACCCTTAACACCCCGGCATTTGTTGCAACAATATGAAGGTAATCGCTTTGTCCAGCCGGCCAGCGTCAATCCCAAACAGTTGCTTGAATTCGACAGGTTGGCCTACTCTGTTTTGTCCTCCTCATTTGAACTCCTTGAGCTGTCCCCCGTCTGTCCCCTTGGAACGAACTCCGTCGTGGCTCCCATTAACCAGGACAACGCTATAACTACTATCCGCAATACAGAAGTGTGTTCAGACTCAACCAATGTCCTGGCCCTGGAATGTGCCCGGCGTCGGCGAGGGAGCGATAGAGGCAACAGCCATCCAGAAGTAGATACGAAACTCTGCGCCAGCCATAGGCTATTGCGACCCCATCTGCCGGATGACCCGGCCTCATTTCCACATTTCCGCATCTTCAGTTTGTGCACGGCTGGACGCGATCGGGGTAGCTATGGATTTGAATTGGCGGCGCTCAGAGAACATCTGGAATTCTATCTAAGACTTTTGCAAAGTGCACAGCAAGCAGGCTTTAGGCTGGAAGCAGTGCGGACCAGTATTACAGTCTTTGATGAAACCCGTTACCAGGTCCTGAAAGCCGAAGTTCTGGAGGTGCTTTCTCGCAGCTATTCAAAAGTAGAGTTTATGTTCAACCAGGAGCAGGAGAGTGGCGCGGGGTATTACTCAGGGGTTAGATTTCAGATTTATGCCAGAGATCAGGCAGGAACAGATTATTTTATTGTGGATGGTGGTTTTACAGATTGGACCCAGCAATTGTTGAGCAATCGCAAGGAACGTCTGTTGATTAGTGGAATGGGCAGTGAGAGATTTGTATCCTGTTTCGGATGACGGGACTGTCCCCCAGGCAAAGTGCCAGCGAATACAGCTGACGGTGAGTCCGTACATAAGGAATTATCCCCGTATGGGGATAAACATTAGTGAGGCGTTTTTAAACGCATCTCCCAAGATTGAAAGAGTGCGAAATTGAAGGACAGAAAAGCAATACTCATTACAGGCCCAGCCGGGAGCGGCAAAACCAGTCTTGCTGAAAGAATTGCGCAAAACGAAAACTGGATCCATGTTTCTGAAGACTTACACTGGGTTGAAATCAAGAAAGGCCATCCGGCGGGAGAACTTCGTACTCCCGAAGAACAAAGGATTGTTCAGCCTGCTGTCGTGCTGCAAATAAGAGATTTGCTTTCCAAAGGGAATAGCGTAGTGCATGAATTCATCAATTATGAAAAGCCTCCCAGACCTCTGATTTACTATTGCGAGGAGTTGGGAAAAGTTCAATGTGATATTTTGGTCAAAGTACTTCGCCCATCAGAAAAGGTCATTATGGCAAGGAAAAAGCTTCGTGGCAGAGCTGATGACCAGGATTATGAGGAGGAGTTGAAAAACGCAAGGCACCAATTGGCTTGCATTGAGTCAAGCTACATCGAAGACGAATGGATCATTGATAATTCAGATATGACCGTGGAAGAAGTTTACGCCAGGTGTTTTCTTGCATTCGTTGAGGAAAACGCCTGACGCCAGCTCTAGCGGACGCCCGATCCGCTCGCGTCCCTGAGCGACACCGTTGCGCTATTTTTTGCTATTCACCGCGTCAGGATATAGTAAACTAGACACCTTCCAGCTCGTTTCACCAAATAAGGAAAACTAGCCACAAATGCCAGCATCATTATCCTTACTCAGCCTGAACTGTTTTGGCACACCGGTGCCAACGACCCGTCGCAGATTACAAGCCCTGGCCCATCACCTGGAGCAAAGCAGTCTCCAGATCGTTTGCCTGCAGGAGGTTCAACTCGCTATGTATCAGAACCTGCTGTTTCAGGCATGTGCGAGCTATCCTTTCCAGGCGTACGAGCCCCATCTGCATTGCCCCAAAGGCGGGTTGGTCACCTTGTCCCGGGCGCCTCTGGCAGCCGGACACTTCGAAACGTTCGCTGAGCAGGGGAGCTGGTATCTTCCGACGGCAATGGATAGATTCCTTCGCAAAGGGATGCTCATAAGCTCTTTGCATTGGGGGGACGTGCCCATGGTGGTGATCAACACCCACATCCTTGCCAATTACAGCGGTGACTGGGAACGCCATGGGGTTTTCACTCGCATGCAGGAGAAGCAACTCCGTCAACTGGCAGATACAGTAGAGGCGCAGCCTTCCAATGCTCTGGTGGCTGTGGTCGGTGACTTCAATTTGCCGCGCGGCAGTCACCTCTATCACGATTTTCTACGCCAGACCGGTTTAATGGATGCGCTGGCCGGAGATCAGCGTCCAACCCATCGTCCCCCTCCGGGCGTGCCTGCACACTATTCCCTGCCGATCGATTTTGTTTTCATACGGGTGCCTTCAAGCCTCTCGTTGCAGGTCACAGGTGATTTACGCTTTTCGAGCAAACTTAATTTAACTCCCAGGCATCAGGATTACCTTTCAGATCACAATGCAATTGAGGTTGGTTTTACGCTCAATACGCCCACCTAAAAGCTAATATGCGGATGACGTCTAATCCTTAGCTGGGCCCTCTATTGCCAGCAGCAAAATGCTTTTGACAACTGCCATCTAGACTTCTAACAGGTTTATGTTGAGTTTCCGTAATTTTGATGTACTTTTCGTTTTCCCACGAATGGTGGTTTGATAAACAAATATTTAGTATGGAAGAACTATGCCTCATACAGTCACTTACAATTCAGAAACGCACATTGTTAAGACAAAAGCTCATGGAAACTTAACTTTGGATGAAGCCAAAGAACTCATCTTTGATATAGGACAGGTTTGTGTAGAGAAGAATTGCTTTCTGTGTCTTAGTGATTATCGCGAAGTGATATTAGAGTTATCAACTCTTGACATTTACTCTATACCACGCCTGCTATCAGATATATTGGCGTCCATGGGACTTCTGGCAAATAAAGTGAAGCGAGCGGTTGTGGTAGCAAAAGATATAAGAGATTTTGAATTCTTCGAAACTGTGACTATCAATAGCGGACAAAACATAAAACTGTTTCAAGACATTGATGAAGCCAAGAAATGGCTATTAAAAAAATAGGAACGCCCAACACAGCCCCGCCTTGCGGGATCTGCGACGTGCAGCAACTGTCTTGGAAGTCGCCGCGCTTTCCGGTAAGTTTCTGTGGCTCAAGCTGATTCTGTCAAAGCGGCGTTGTCTCGTCTCACCCGCCGACCAGCCCCCTGTGGGGATGCTACGCGACGGGTATCCCGCAGAAAGCGTGCGGGACAGGCGCCAGCCGTTGGGCAGTTCGCCAGTCAGAACAGGTGCGCCACATCCATTACTCCACTAAGGCATATTTCCTTATGATTCTGACAAAAAGCAATCTCTGGAAACCAAAGAGTATCCTCACCGCTATCGTCGCCTGGGTGCATATCGCTGCGTTGATTGTGAGTAGTATGTTTATCTATCTCGCTTGGGATGGTGGCGCTATCATTCGACAGATGAATAGTCCAATCCCAAACGCCGAGGTCTATCGAGCGATGTACGAGCACTACTTCCCAGGTGTTGCCGATCCTGGCTGGGCCCCCCTGAGTATTTTTATTGGGATCAGCAATGTGCTCAATCTGTACGTGGTGGCACCTCTTGCCTTGGTGGTCATTACCGTAGAATTAGGCATTGGGTTGACAAGCTCGAGAAGATGGTTGTTGATCGGAGGAAGCGTGCTGGTGATCGGTCTGTTACTTTGGTATATGCCAACCTTGAGGCTAGTAGCGGTGATTCTCGACTGAGACGAAGGGAAAAGTCGTAGGGGCAATCATTCAGCAAGGTGTTGGGGGAGGGAATGCAATAGTTATCCATTCGTTCTGGTAAAGAAGTCTGCCAAGAGTGGGTATAGTTCTAATAAAAGATCTGCCCGGCAACGCCGAAGTCCTCGCCTAGCAGAATCACTAACCTAGCAAGCTAGAAAACTACGCTTCTGTACCAACTCCATATTCCAATATTGGCCCTCCCTGTCCTCTGCCGGCGCAGCCGTGCCGAAGGATGGGGAGGATTTTATTTTTGGATCTATGGAAAATAAATTCTCATCCTTGTGGATTTTACATACAGCGATCATCAGTCGCTGGCAAGATACGGTTATCGCGCACAGCGGAAGCCGATGGAATCCCGCAAGGTATCAGCATTAATGGGTGAACGGATAGACGATCGAATGTGGATAGGATCATCCCCCCATGAGCCCCCACGGATAATTTTGTCCAGCCCCGAGTATGGGCCCCCTGGGTTAATCTCACGGTCTTGGCTATAAGGCTCGAACCAATCGGCCACCCACTCATAGACATTGCCAGCCATATCCAGTACGCCATACATGCTCGCTCCATCTGGATACTTTCCCACCGGGGCCGTATCCATATAACCATCATCAAAGTGGCTGTCTTTCCAAGGCTTTTGGCAGTTGACATCACAATAATTAGCAAGGGTTCCATCAAAGCTACTTCCCCAGGGATAAATACGCCCATCTGTTCCGCGCGCAGCCTTTTCCCACTCTGCTTCCGTTGGCAGCCGACGGCCCGCCCATTCACAATAGGCAGCAGCCTGATTCCAACTCACGAAGATCACAGGATAATCGGCATACTGGCTGTCATCATAATAACTGCCGCGGGTCTCGGAGGAATTATATGCTGGTTTTGTGCAAGCCCCGGAATCTGCCACACACATAGCATACTGTGCGTTAGATACCTCAGTTTTGTCGATACGGTAGTCACTCAGATATACAGTATGTTGCGGTAATTCCTCTTCAGACGCCTGCGGATCTTCCGCTTTGGAACTGCCCATTTCAAACTCGCCTGCCGGAACAGGGACCAGCACCATCCCATCTTTTGGATCGATGATTTCCTCGGCTGTAAAGTTCGGGCTTGCAGAAAAAGCAAGTGTATTCGCCGGCACATCGGTCGGACTTGCAAAAGGCACAGTTGAAGTTAGGATTGGCTGTGGGGTATGGGTTGACTCTGCAATCCTCGCAAATATCAATGGGTAGGTTTTCATGAAGATGATGATGAATAAACCAAAGATCGTGAAGCCGATGATCAGCCGCCAATTTATCCGGCGCCTGCCGGGCGGTGGCGGTTCCAGGATCTCAGGATTCATCGGTTGTCTATCTGGTCTGTTCAGTATTTTTTCCACACTAGGCGGAGGTTGGTAAGGCGGTTCCTCTATATCTTCTCCGGGATTTTCGTTTTCCTCCTGCGACCAATCCTTAATCACCGGTGCCCAGATTTTTACATCATCGTACGTAGGAAACATTTCGCGAATGATTGGGCATATTTCATTTAGCAGCTCAGAATTCATTTCCTCCTTTGATTTGCCGGTCTTCTTGATCTCCAGGATTGTGTAAATTTTCGTCATGTGATACTGAACTGTATTTACGTCCTTATCCAATAAGGTGGCAATCTCCGCATGCGTTGCACCTTCTTTACATTTGTAGTAAAGAATTCGCATCTGATACTTCGATAGATGGGAGATGTTATCTTTATTTGCCATGTAGATATCGCAAATTTGGGGGTTTTTGAGAGGAAAACTGTAGATGCCCTGTATGGAAACCTCGACCCCAGATTTATAAACTGTAATTATTCAAAGGAGATCCAAATGACCACACAAAATATTGAAGAACAAGTTCGATGGCAAGATTTGAAAGTAAGGAGCGAGCTCGATATTGTTCTCGAAATCGCAGAAAAGGAGGGGTGGGATGATTGTGAGGTTTTCGGTTGTGGCGACATGATCACCCAACCTCAGGAGTCCAACGGTTGGAAACTAATACCTGCTGATTTATATAAGTATAGCATACCGAAAGAGGCACTAGGACGCTTACATCAAATCATCAATGCAGGCGTTCGAGTACAAGGCGTCATCATTGCCGATGACGAGCGCAGAACAGAACCATCACCCGCGCCTACCAAACCCAAATTTTCACTTCCATCTGTGAAGCCAATCATGTCATGGATCGGGAACGTGCGATCTGGATTAATTCATTCGTTCCAGGCAGTCATGTCTTTTTCCGGGAAAGCGCTGCTTCAACTAATTCGTGTTGTATGCGTGATCGCCATCGTTTCCTTCGTCGCCATGGTGCTGATTTATGCCTTGCCAGTAGCTATTCTCGTATTACTGATATCTGCAATTGCTGGTGCAGGTACAGGTGTGGATTACGATCCAAAACTGGTTATTTTGGTTGATGACGGCAGAGGCGGGACAGTGTGGGTATCCCTGTTCACCTGGTACGACTAACCCACGGTTTCCAACGAATGTTGTGCCTTGATCTTGTTTAGCCATGAACAGTTTCGCAGCATACAAAAATAATCTTTGGCGCTGAAGAAGGACATTGAAAGCGAAACAGAACGCAGCTGTTTCGGTCTTATTAGAGAAACAAGGAGGCAATATGAGTAATAAACCTGATTTCATTGTCGATCCCTCTGGGAATGTACAGGATGTTCGAGGCTCGAAAAACGCCTCAGGATCACAATCCTACTCATCCCAAAACTCCAGAAGTGGAGGATCAATCCCCAGCAACCAACGCACGCCGGGCAGAGTTATCCTTATCCCTGTGGGACTCATCCTTACACTGCTCATAGCGCTTTGCCGCATGGTAGGGGGTATGTCTGCACCGAATGGCTACTCTGAAGCAGAGATAAGTTTATTGAATATGGGTCTCCTTTTTTACGATATCGGGAACTATGAGGCGGCCATCGGAGAATTCGATAGAGCCATTGCTTCCGCGCCGGACATGGGCGAGGCGTACAACGACCGTGGATTGGCTTACTTTGCCATCGGTGAAAATGATAAAGCTCTTGCAGACTTTGATAAAGCCATTGAACTCATGCCGAACTCGGGAGGCCCGTATAGTAACCGGGGAGCCGTTTATTTGTCCTTGGGCAACTATGATCAGGCTATTGCGGATTTAGATAACGCAATCGAGCTTTCCCCTGACCTGGCAAAGGCTTACCATAACCGGGGGCTTGTGTACCTGAGTATGGGCGAGGCTGATACAGCGATTCCCGATTTCGATAAGGCGATCGAACTCACACCAGAAATGCTGTTTACTATGCAGGCCACCACGGAAAGCAGGATGCCTACAGGAGAGAGTCCATTTGGCAACGGTGGTTTCAAAAGTTTGTCGGATACACAAACCTACGCCGACTTACCCAAAACATACGCTAGCCGCGCCTTGGCCTATCTTCAGAAAGGTGATTACGAGAGAGCCAACGCGGATATGGAAAAAGCTAAGGCGTTGGGTTTAGACTCCACCTTCGCTTCCGAAAACGAAGCACAAATCCCAATCATGCCAGTGATACCCTAAGCAGGACATTGGGATAGCATATCGAATGCCCAAATTGACATTACGCCGCTTCTTCACCAGCCCTCCCTGTCTTCAATCGGCACAGCCGTGCTGAAAGATGGGGAGGTTTTTTTGTTCAGTAGTTAATAAGATGAAATGCTCTCTGGACCGTGCAAGAGATATTTGGCTATTGTCTACGGGCGTATAATTAGGTCGCCGCTTCCCCCTGTGGTATGTGGCGCAATTGGAGGCTGTGATCGCATGAAAACCGTACCGTTTCCCCCTCTGGGGCGGGATGGTTGTATTTTGGGGATCCTGAATGCGGTACTGACGATAGGGCTCACTGTTCTATCGTTTCAGTACATTCAGCCAATTGATTGCTACCGGACGTGTGCTGCGACAGCAATGCCTTGTCCAACTGGGGGTTGTCATTTTGGGGAGCAAAAAGCAGGCTGGCCGTTGCCAGTTTTTGTAGACGATCCGGGCGGTGGTTCTCCAACAGGTGGTTGGGGGATACTAGGGCCAGAGGATCCACCGCTTATTAAGCCTCTTATCGTGGATACCCTTGTCTATAGTCTTCTTGCGTGGCTTGTCTTGTACGCAATACAGCTCGTCCGGGGCCAGGCGTTGCCTGTGAAGCTCATCGCGACGACGTTGCCGCTGAGCATCTTCCTCTCGGCATCGTTGTGGCTTTTCTTCTTACTTTTCGGATATTACGCACCAATCGGCCGTGGTCATATGGTGGGTGTACAGATGGATACACCAAGCTCTACTATCTTTGCCCAAGGATTTTCCCCAATTGTCTCGATCCCATTGGGGGAGATTATTGAAAAATATGGAGGTCCAGATTATGTTCGGCTTGATGCAACTGACCTATCGGGAACAACGGAGACCCAGGTGGCGCTCTATTGGGATTCGATCAAAATGTCAGTCGAACTGCCTCAGATCAGAAGCAAAATTTATATCGTCAAAAAGACAACTGACGTTGAAATGATCATCTTTTTCGATGAAGAACAGTATTTTGACCTTTCTGAGATACCTTTGGGAGACGATAAAATCCCATGGAAGGGATATGGCAATTATCCGCCCTAGTCGCATCACTTAGCACAATACGGCCAGAGATCAAGTTCGTTTCTTAGATGTATTGGCACTAGAAGGAGCACCCTATGACTGAAGACCTTAACCGAAGAAAAATAACGGAATGGATACGAGCATTGATTGGTGGTTTACTATCCGCCTTGGTTGTTGGTGTTGTGTTGCTCTTACTCACCTCTAATCCATCACTATCATCTGGCATAATATTCTTGCTACACGTTGCACTCGATTTGCCAGGTATTCTTCTTCATACGTGGCTATTTGGCGATCCATTCGCAAAGCTATTACCTCCAGCAGAGGCATTGGTTATTGGTTGGCGCATTGTATTGCTAGCATTGGTGTACTGGTTCTTCTCTGGCTTCGCATTAACGTACTTCATCAAGAACAATAGAAAAGCGATTGCAGGCTGGTTCCTGATGATAATGACTTTGGCAGTTCTAGTCATTTTTCTAAACAGATACTCACTATAAAAGGAACAAAGACAATGAATAACTCTTATTCGCGGTATATTGGTTTGATGGTCATATCGATTGGCATTACTTCATTCATTGGGCTTATCACTTATAGCATGGCTGGCTTTGGCGTGCTTGCTTCTTTTATTTTAACCATGCGCCCCTTCAATATGACTCCGCTCTTGTCAATTACTCCGCTGCTGGCAATTCGCGCTTTCATAATTTTGATCGGGGTACTCCTCAACCTGAGGTTTATGTGGATGATCTATCTGGATTTTCGTACGAAGTCGACTTGGTTCAGCCCGTTCATGTTAATGATCGGAATGATCGGGTCGTTTATTGTACTCATTGGATCAGCATTTGAGCTATTGAATAAAATCGTCGGCCATAATCTCATCATTTGGTTTCCTTTGGGCCAGACTTTGTCCATCGTCGTTGTCGGCTACGGCTTGATTGGAATTTGGCTCCTGATGCTGAATAATCAGGCTCGACTTCACGATGCGTGGCCGCG
Organism: Anaerolineales bacterium; assembly: GCA_045402985.1. GTDB lineage: Bacteria > Chloroflexota > Anaerolineae > Anaerolineales > Villigracilaceae > Defluviilinea. The sequence continues at coordinate 945 of JAXIPJ010000420.1, read as the reverse complement.
CCACCTGGTTTGGATGGGCATCATCGCTGGGGTAATTATGGCGATAGGCCTGTTGGCAATTCCCAGGATATTTATTCCGTACGTTTCCTTATCTCACCTTATTGTGCCTGAGCTTGGAGAAATGGTGGGTAATCTAGGATGGATGTTCTTTTATCCCATATGGTGCATATGGCTTGGCTTTGTTTATTTGAAAGGCATGTACCGCGGTGAACACCTGCAAGGTTTTGTGCCACTTCGCACGGCGCCTTCCCAAAATGAGTAGGGATAGAAGCAACAAATGCAAGTCATTCGTCGTTTGGTAGACCGCCCCGTTCTATGGTTCTACCGATACATTTACGCACCACCAGCCCAGCAACAGCGCAGACCTGATCTGGCAGAATGACTAACAGACAAACCAAATTACCCTTCCCCCAATTCCCGCAAAGCGTCCCATATTAGCCCTCCCTATCCTAAGCCGGCGCAGCCGTGCCGAAGGATGGGGAGGGTTTTATTGTTGGAGTGCTATAATCATTTCAGCGAAATTAATCTCGCCATAAGGGATTATGGCGGACCGCATAACGCCCCAAATGATTTGGGGTTTTATTCCTATACGGGCACTATATGTACGGACCGCCCATAAGGAGTTATGCGATGGGCATACCACTAGTTGGGCGCTTAACAAATTTCTTCCATCACAAGAAGGAGAAAATATCATGGAAATCAAGAACAAAACTCAGCACGACCCAGTGGCGGATTTGCCATCAGTCGATGCCTATATGACTTGGGCGCTCAAGGCTGCCGAGGAGGTAGTTGGCAAACAAGGTTTAGCAATCATTTTGCGAGAGAATGGGTTGGAGAGATTTGTTGATGGATATCCGCCCGAGAATCTTGTTCCGAGCAAAGATATTACTTTTGGAGAGTATGCCAACTTAACCGCAGGAATTATGAAATTCTATGGGCGGGCTG
>JAXIPJ010000291.1:0-6373 GCA_045402985.1 Anaerolineales bacterium | reverse complement strand
TAATATCCATCTGGCAGGATCATGTGATTGCGCAACACGCCTTCCCTCACCGCGCCAAGGCGTTCAATGGCTTTTTGTGAGCGCTCATTGCGCAAGTCTGTTTTCAATTGTACGCGGATGCATCCAAGTTTCTCGAAGGCGTATTTTAACAACAAATATTTACATTCGGTATTGACCACAGTCCGTTGGTATTCCGGTCCATACCATGTGCCACCTATTTCAAGTCCACGATCCTTTGGCATAATATTCATATAACGTGACGCGCCGACCACACATCCAGAGTCGATATGGATGGCGACGAAGGGAACATCAGTGCCCTTCTCAGCCCGCGCCAGAATATCCTGAACCCATTCCCGCATATCATCCGCAGTTTCCATGCGCCCATAAACCATAAAATCCCAAAACGGCTGCCCCACCCCGATCTCTGCCAGCGCGGGCGCATGCTCTTCGGTCATCGGTTCGAGCCGCACATATTTACCTTGTAAGATGATTGGTTTTACTTCCATATCAGCCACTCCTCTTCAGGTGTATCTTGCGTCGGGAGATAAGGCATTTTCGGTCCTTCAACGCCGAGAAATTCACTCAATGCGGCGCGCATAGCGGTGCGGTCGTCCCATAAATGTTCACGCTCCCCAAAACACATCGACTGTTCATGGCCTTTGCCACAGGATAAAACGATATCACCCGGACGCGCCAACCTCAACGCAAATCGGATCGCTTCGCCTCTATCCGGTACTCGCCAAAAGGATTCGCTCTCGCGTCCTCCCCTGGACTTCGCGCCGGCCGCCATTTCGTCAAGGATTCCAGCCAGCGACTCTGTGCGCGGATCTTCGGCGGTCAGCACCGTTAGATCAGCCAAATCCACAGAAGTCTCTGCCATCATGCGGCGCTTCTCTTTGTCGCGCAATCCCGCGGAGCCAAAGACCGCTATGACGCGGGGATTCTCCCTGACCCCTAACCTCTCTCCTGCTGCGAGAGGGGAAAGCATTGCACGCGCGGCTTCCAAGGAGACCTTCAACGCATTCGGTGTGTGCGCAAAATCAACAATGGCTGTGAAGTTCTGACCCATGTCAATGCGTTCCATGCGGCCAGGGATCCCATCCAGCGCTGCAATTCCTTGCGCAGAAATTTCGGGTTTTATTTTCAACCCATAAACGGAGGCGGTCAACGCCGCGAGACAGTTCGAGACGTTGTACGAGCCAACCAATTTACTTGAAACAGGAACACTGAAACCCCGGCCTTTTGCAGTGAAGCGAATTCCTGCCGTGCTATATTCAATGTCAGTAGCGCGAACATCGGCGTCTTGCCCCAACCCATAATTCAACTTTTCTACTCTGATAAATTCGTTCAGAAATTCAAATGACTTGACATCGTCGCGATTGATGACACCCAAACGCGGATTCCCCTGCGGTTTCTCAGATGTTATCTCAAGGCTTGAGAATAATCTCGCCTTGGCGGCACGATAGTTTTCGTAATTGCCGTGTTCGTCCATATGTTCGTGTGTGATGTTGGTAACAACGCCAATGTCAAATTCGCAGGCGTCCACGCGATATTGCGCCCAACCATGTGAGGTCGTTTCCAAAACAACGTGGGTCAACCCTGTCTGCACCATTTTGGCAAGATAGCGCTGTACATCATGCGCGTCTGGCGTTGTGACGTGGAAGCCTGTATCCAACACTTCATCGCCGATGACCGCATTAACCGTGGATATCATGCCAGCTTTGATTCCCGCCGCGAGTAGGATCTGATAAATCAGATTCGTGGTTGTGGTCTTGCCATCTGTGCCGGTGACGCCGAGAACTGTCAGCTTACGACCGGGCCAGTTGTAAAACGAGGCAGCGATCCAGGTCAGGGCTTGACGCGGGTTCTTCAATCCAATGTAAGGCGGATTGGCAATCCGCCCTACGAAATCCTCATTCCCGACTATAGCAACCGCGCCGTTATCAATTGCCTTTTGAATGTAATTGTGCCCATCCACGCTGCCGCCTTTCAACGCGACAAAGAGATGGCCCGGTTTAACGGCGCGGCTATCAATGGAAATACCTGTAATGGGAATATCGGGAACATTTGCCATACAAAAAGGCAGTGGCAATTCCGCGAAGATGTGTTGAAGTGATTTTTGATTTGACATGATCAAATGAGTCTTGGCCACACACAAGCTTTGCGCGCCTACCTACGATCTATATTTGCTGCGCACACGCTGTGCGGTATTTTTTACTTTATACCCAAGTAAGTAAAGTACCACGACCTAAATCCAGCAACCTTGGAAATAGGTCATGAGAAATCAATTCACCGAAATTAATGTCTACGCTCGAGTTTATCAACTCGCGTTCCCTTTCTGTAATTGGTAGCACCCACAGAATTTCTACTTTTTTGACGGAGATCTCCATAAATTGGAAACCAGAATGTTCTACAAGTGGTTCAAGTAGCAGAAGTGATGTAAGTTTAGAGTTAGGTCTGATAGGTCCAGCAAGTGGAAGCGTATCACCAGGGGCAAAAGGTTCATTGTACTCAAAGGGATATGAAGAGAGCCTAACAAGAAGTTCAACTGCCCAAATGGATTGCTCCCTTGAATAGAACAGTAATTCTGTAAAAATCTCTTTTTTTGAGGATGGGCTTTGCCCTTTTTCAGACATGCCCGATGTTAGATATGTCCAAAATTGTCGCTTGGGCTTAGGATTAAATTCATATACTCCTATTGCGGTTTTGTCCAAGATCTGGCGTTCATGTATATCAAATGGCACGCGTAAGTATGAAACATAATGCGTTGCCCTAGCTTGATATGCAGCTTGACTACTAGATGATTTCTTACTCAACATATTTCACACGTCAAAACAAATTCATCGCCGCCGCGTCTGACCAATTGAACCAGGGAGCGAAGACAGTGCCGATCAATATGACACCGATGGTAAGGACTGCCAGCGCGATCGCAAATGGACGAGTCAATGGTACGGGATGATTCTCCTCATCTTCATTCGTCATACGGTAGAGGTAAACGTATTTCATCACGTTCAGGTAATAATAAACACCGATGACCGAATTGATGATCCCGATGACGACCAGCCAGGTATAACCAGCCTGCACGCCCGCCGCGAATACGACCACCTTTGCCACAAACCCGCCAAAGGGTGGCATTCCCGTAAGCGACAGGAAGGCGGAGAGCATCATCAAAGCCAGTAGCGGGTTGCGTCGACTCATTCCAGCATAATCCCTCACGTCATCAAGGCCTGTCACACGGCTGAATGCAACCGCGATACCGAAGGCAAGCAGATTCGTGGCTATGTAGGCGGCCAGATAAAAGACAACACTCGCCGCGCCAAGTTGAGTGAACGCTACGACACCGATCAGCGCGTATCCCGCGTGCGCAACGGATGAATATGCAAGCAGGCGTTTGATATTTGTCTGCGGCAATGTGAGCAGGTTACCCACCGTCATGGTGATGGCCGCAAGGATGGCAAGCGCTATTCCCCATGAAGGGGCGAGATTGGGGAAGGACACGAAGAATAAACGGATCAGAACTGCAAACCCCGCGGCTTTCGAGGCAGTGGATAAAAATCCTGCAATGGGAGTCGGCGAGCCCTCATATACATCTGGCGCCCAGAAATGGAACGGCACAATGGAAATTTTGAAGCCAAGCCCAACAAGAATCAAAGCCAGAACACCGAAAGCAGTAGTCAGGGACAGGTCGCCAGTCTTGAGCATGTCAGCCAGTTGATACAAATCTGTCGTCCCAGCAAAGCCAAACACAAGACTAAAGCCATAGAGCATGATGGTCGTGGTAAGGATCCCAAAGAGCAGGTACTTGAAACCTGCCTCGGTTGATTTGTCGTCAGCGAGCAGGAAGCCTGCAAGGACGTAGAGCGGGATCGAGGTGGTTTCAATGGCGAGGAAGAGCATGATCAGGTCTGCGGAAACAGCCATGAGGTCCATGCCGAGAAGCGAAGCGAGAAGCAGAAGATAAGCCTCACCGCGCTGACCGAGTCTATCGCTATCCATCATCAGGAGGGCTGTCGCGGCGCCCGCGAACATGAACAGCATCTTGAAGAAAAATCCCAGCCAGTCGAAGCGGATCATTCCACCGAGCGTGGCTATCGGCTCGCCGGGTTGACCAAATAAGAGGCTGATCACCATCGCAAGCAACAGTCCGCCTGCGGTAAGCCAGCCGACATTGCGACGTTGTTCCTGTTTCCAGAATGGTTCAATGATCAGCACCAGCATGCCGAGGATCAGAATAAGAATTTCAGGGAGAATGGAGGCAAACAATGTTGAGGTGAACATTAGAAGCCGCCCAGCAAACGCAGGATATTTTCAACGCCTGATTCCACCATGGGAACCATAAAGCTGGGATACAAGCCGATGAGCACCATGAACAAACACAGGGTCGTGATCGCGACCTTATCCAGTACAGTAATATCTGTGATATGGCCTTCAAATTTTTCAGGCATTTGCCCGAAGAAAACTTTGCGAACATTGAGAAGGATATATGCCGCAGTGACCACGATGGAGATACTTGCAATTACGGCCACCAGCCATTGCTCTTTCCATACACCCAAAAAGATCGGGAATTCAGCGACGAAGCCAGAGAAGAGTGGCATACCCATCGAGACCAGGCCACCGATAATAAATCCAACTGTTGCGAAGGGCATTATTTTGCTCATGCCACCCAACTCGGGAATTTGACGCGTATGCGCACGGTCATAGATCATGCCGACCACAGCAAAGAAGAGGGCAGTCATTACGCCGTGCGAGAACATCTGCAATCCCGAGCCAAGCAGGCCTTCACGATTCAATGTTGAAAAACCCAGCACGACCAGGCCCATATGCGATACGGACGAAAAGCCAACCATATATTTAAAATCCGTTTGGACGAAGGCGATATACGCGCCGTAGACGACCGCCACTGCTGCAAAGAACATGATGAGCCATTGCCAGTATTTTGCGCCTTCGGGCAATAACATAATGCCCACGCGCAAGGCGGCGAACGCGCCCAGCTTCATCAACACACCGGCATGGAACATGGAGACAGCAGTCGGCGCGGCGACATGTCCATCTGGTGACCAGTTGTGAAAGGGCCAGATGCCACCCAATACGGCAAAACCAAGAAAGACTGGCAGATACCAAATGTTCTGGAATGGCTGCGAGAAATTTGCGCTCTCCATCTGAAGCATGTCAAAAGTAAGATTGCCTGTATTTTGATATTGAACAAAATACATCGCCAGCACACCGACCAATGATATGACCGAGCCGAAAAACAGGTACAACGTCAATTTCATCGCGGCATACTCGCGCGTCACCGCCCAACCCCAGATAGCGATGAGCAGGTACATTGGGAAGACAGCGATTTCATAAAAGAAGAACAGCATGAACAGGTCAAGCGAAACAAACACACCAAATACTCCCCAAGCCAGGATGAACAAGAAGGCAAAGAATTCACGCGGTCGGTCCTGAATCCCAGCCATCACGTGTTTATCATCATCGCCCCATGAGATCAGAACGCCCGTAAACATGACAACACCTGTAAGCAAAACGAGCGGTGTGCTCATACCGTCCACGCCGAAATAGAGACTGATGCCGAGAGCAGGAAGCCAGTCATATCTCTCGATGAACTGATAACCCGCTGTGGCCTGATCATATGAGAAATATACCCAAGCCGACAGGATCAAGGCAAAGATCGCGGCCGCCAATGCAACCGCGCGGGCTTCGTTTTTTCGTTGCGCGGGTAACATCAGAATAATCAATGCCGCGACGAGAGGGGTGAAAGTTATTATGCTTAGTACGGGGAAGGACATGGGGCCTCGGAGGACATGAGAGAATTGGTGATTGGTTGCTAGAACAGCATTACCACGGCTTTGTTGATTACGTCGAGGATCCAGGCGGGATAGATGCCGATCCATAGGATCAATAGCATTAATGGGGCCATGATCAGAATTTCGCGCGTGTTGATATCGGTCAGTTTATGTTTACCCCGCCCGACTTCGGCGGGGTCAGCATGTGCCCAGTGCTCGTTCAACGGTCCATGCAAAACTTTCTTGATCCCTCTCAAAATGTACGCGCCTGTGAAAAGCAAGCCAAGCATGGAGATAGCGGTGTGAGCCGTCAGAATTGGCCAGGTGCCGCGCACAACCAAAAACTCAGAGATGAAACCGTTGAGTCCAGGCAGACCAAGTGAAGCCATGCTGGTGAATATCAAGATTCCGCCATAGACGGGCACCAGCGGGAACAGGCCGCCAAACTCTTCGAGATTGCGCGTGTGCGTCCGTTCGTAGATCACGCCGACAAGGAAGAACATGCCTGCCGCGGATAAACCATGATTGAACATCTGGAGGATGGCACCGTTCAAGGCGATGGTTGCATCGTTCGTCCCGGACGCCAG
>JAXIPJ010000050.1:0-2407 GCA_045402985.1 Anaerolineales bacterium | reverse complement strand
GCAGGTCTTACTGGAAGCCTAAGTGAAGTTCCACTGCGCGGCATTCGTGGCGGCGGCGTACCCTGGATAATCGGTGAGGCTTCCGGCGAACTGAGAGCCAATGGTCACCTGGAAATCACCGTCCAGGGGTTGGTCCTTGCTACCACTGGCTCGAACCCTAGTGCCGTCTTTCGCGGGCTTGTAAGTTGTGTGAGAAGCGATGGCAGTTTTGAGAATATCCTGACTGACGCATTTCCAGCCACAACAGGACCAGCATCTGCAGGCGGTGGAAACGCCACGATCGAGACAGATGTGATACTGCCGCAACCTTGCATTGCACCGATCATTTTTGTGACCAGCAACACCGGTTCCTGGTTCGCAGCAACAGGCCTGTAGATCGATCACATCATTCATGATGAAAAGCGAGTGGAAATTTCCACTCGCTTTTCATTTTTAGCTGAATGCTATAATATTTTGATAACATGGCCAATTTTCGCAAAATCATTCGGATAGTTTGGATTACATTTGGCGTCCTTTTTTTCCTTTGGATGGCAAATTCATTTCGCGCTCAAGGCTTTGACAAGGCGATTCTTGAAAGTGATCAAATAGTTACTGTTGAAGAGACAAACCAATATATTCATTTTCAACCAGGTGAAAACCAGCAAGCTACAGGATTTATTTTCCTTCCTGGTGGAATGGTCGCGCCTGAGGCATACGCTCCAATGTCCCGGGCAATCTCCGAACATGGATTTAACGTATTCATCCTCAAGCTACCATTTGGGTCGGCGCCGCTGGACTCACAAGAAGCCGACATCATGCAACAGGCTCTGGAAATAATTGACGCAAATAAATCGATCCAATACTGGACCGTTGGCGGGCACTCGCGCGGCGCAGCTATCGCGTCGCGGTTTGCATCCCTGCATGCAGAATCTTTCGATGGACTCATACTTATCGGGACATCACATCCGAAAGAAGAAGCGTTCGGCCTGTCAAACACGAATCTGTCTGTGACAAAGGTCTACGCCACAAATGATGGCCTGGCTAGCATGGATGAAGTGGAAGCGAATGCCCAATTTCTGCCAGACGACACAACGTGGGTGTTGATCGAAGGTGGCAACCATTCACAATTCGGCTACTATGGTTCTCAGTTGGGCGACAACGAAGCAACGATCAGGCGTGACCTACAGCAGGATCTAACTGTTGATGCTATTCTGGCTGCTTTGAAGAGTGTTCAGGAAAAGTAAAGTAACCAGCCCTCCCCCAAATCCGACCAGATAACCGCTGACTTCACATCCCAAATTTTCATCGTCGCATTTGGGGGAGGTGTCCGACACTTGCACCGCACTGCGTTTGGTGTAGTGCAGGTGAGGCCGGAGGGGGCAAACCTACCCCGCAAGCACATAAACACCAGAATTTCGGCATGGATGCCGGGTGCTATAATACTTTTATCTGCTGTATGAAAAAACTACTGAGTATTCTGTTAAAAATTTGGATTGGGTTGCTGTTATTGACAGCCTGTTCTTCCAGCGACGATTCTGTCACACCTACGGCTGTGACGGTCCGCCCACCACCTACCGCGACAGAAGTGAGGATATTACCTACACCTGCTTCTCCTGGCGATTCAATTACTTGGCGGGACCTGCAAGTCACCATAGATCAACTTGAAGTCACCGATGACTTTATTACCGAATTTGGCTCCACAAGAAACCCATCTCCGGGAATGAAATTTATGTGGGCGCATATTCAACTAAAAAATGTGGGACAGATCGAGATTGGAATACCGCAGATCGAACACTTCAGTGTCTTGTATGCAGCCACAGAGCTTAAACCAACCTACGGCCATCGCCAGGGATACATGGATTATTCGACGTTGGGACCGATCCTGTTCCCAGATCAGGAATCTGACGGTTGGATCCGGTTTGATATTCCGTCCACAGCTGAGTTAAAAGACATGCTCTGTGTTTTCATCCCTGAGAGTGCGCAGATAGGTACCTCATTCTCATCTCCCAATTATCCTTATTCGGAAGCTAAACCGACCTATGTATGGAAATGTGCGCCGTAAGATCGGGGGCCCACCCCGCCAAGGCGTACCCATGCCAGGATTTATTATTTCTATAAATATTACATACTATAATCAACCATTGAATCAGTTAAAATTTATCTTGAAAGGATATATGCGGTATGGAATATCGAAAACTGGGTCGCTCTGGAGTGCTGGTCTCGCCGTTGTGTCTGGGGACAATGAACTTCGGCGGTTCGACCGATGAAGCGGATTCCTTCACCATCATGCAGAAGGCCGCAGAGGGTGGTATCAACTTTTTCGACACAGCGAATGTATATAATAAAGGCGAGAGTGAGCGCATCACCGGAAAATTTCTGAAAGAGAATAATTTACGTGAACGGGTGGTACTGGCGACAAAGGTATTTA
>JAXIPJ010000325.1:0-15068 GCA_045402985.1 Anaerolineales bacterium | reverse complement strand
CCTTTAAGCGCGCTGCCACCTGCGTATAAGTCGCGCGCGAAACATTGTAGGCCAGGTGGTGTAAGTTACCAATGTTTTGTGGATTCGGCGCCGGGTCATTGACGCGCGTAGGACGCACGAAGAACGTGATCAAGCGTCCATCGCCAGGGTCAAAATAAAGGTGCAGCTCATCCGGCACATCCAGATTCGGTTGTTCGAAGACGAGCGGCATGCCCAGCACGCCTTGATAGAAATCAATGATCGCCTGCCGATTGGAGCCTACAAAAGTTATATGGTGAACTCCCTGGGTTTGAATGATGGTCATGGTTATGCCTCCAGATATGGTCATGTCATTCTGAGCGACTAAAGGAGCGAAGAATCTCGGTTTTGTACATAGTTTTGCTGTAATCTGAGATTCTCACCTGCACTCCCCGGCACTTGCGCCCGGTACAAGTGTCGTCGCTTCGCTCCTCACATCGTCCCAATGTCTTTTGGGAGAAGGACATACTAATATAACCCACAAGCAATTTGCTTTGGGCTGCCCTAATTCTAGCTGATGATACTCAGCGTCCCGAAGGCTTGAACGGCTCAACAAGATTCTTCAAGGTGACCTTCGGGACGTTCTGCGAAAGGTGAGCCAATTAGATCCTAAAGAACAGACTGCGGACTTTATCGATTGTCTCCTGGTCGCCACGCGCAGTGCCACCGTCGAAACGCTGGAATGCAGTGAGCACAAAATCTGACGGGTCGAAGCTGAAGACTGCCTTCAAGCCATCGAAATTATCGGTCGGTTTGGCTTCGAATTTACCATCTTTCACAGTTGCCCGCCACTTCCCACCCCACTCACCTGAAACTTCGATGCCATATTCCACATCCACGCCTTCGGCTGATGGTTGATCCACAGTGGATGGCAGGAGAGCGAACAACATATACGGTACTAACACGCCTGCCGTGCGCTCATCCAGTTTGCGATCCTTCTCACCCAAACCCCAACGGATATCCCAGGTGTGGACACCATAATCCATTACATGGAAACCTGTATAGAGAAAAGTCGGCAGAGGTCCCATGAAAGGATGGGTAACGATGAAATTGCTCCATTCGTCAGCGGTGAGCTTATCAAAGATTTCCATCATCTGTTTGTAATCATTCTTGAGTCTACTGATGGCCTCTTCGCGCGGCAGGCTACGAAAAGCTTGCGCATGTTCATTCAGGTCGTGGCTCATGCTCGTCAAGGGGACAGTATCTCTGGGTTCATTCTTGCGTGCGCTTTCCCAGCGGGTGAGATATCCCTCCGTGACGTCAAGCATGTGTCCGACCATATCGCGGACTTCCCATTCGGTGCAGCGGGTCTGTACGTTCCAATTGGCCGGATCATCCACGAGCTTGAAGAAGTCAGCGCCTTCTTTGCGGACGACATCAAGCACAGTGTCTTTGCCACTATAATCCATAGTATTTACAGGGGGCATGGTATTTCTCCTTTTGATAGTTTGAAACCCATTCGCAAGTCTCATTCGAAACAAAATATTACGTGTGAAATGCCAAACACCTCCTCCTTTACCATGCCTCTCGCAGCAACTCTTCAAGCTGCGAGACATCTGTGATGGGCTTGGGATTATTTTGTACGGTCCGATTTTGAAACGCAATCGAGGCAAGGCGCGGCAAATCTGATTCCTGTAATCCGACGCCTGCATCGCGCAGATGTCGTGGGAGATTCATCTGAGCTATCAGGTGGAAGATTCTTTGTACCATCGCTTCAATCACGACGGTTGGACTGATTCCGCTTAAGGGGATTCCTATCGCTTCAGCCGCGGGGAGAAGTTGAGTCGCAGTCGCTTCCGCGTTGAAGCGGATGGCGTGCGGCAGGATAATGCTATTGGCGATTCCGTGCGAGACATTGGCTGAGCCACCCAGCACGTGGCATAAGCCATGATGAAGGCCCATCGTCACGGAAGCCAGCGACAGTCCCGCGAGATGCGAACCTAACAGCATATCCGTACGCGCGTCGGAATCATCAGCATTTGTGTAACAGCGCAACAACGAATTGAAGATGTAATATACAGCACTCGTTGCCGCCAGCGTTGAAAGCGGATTGCGTTTGATGGAGTACAACGCCTCAATACAATGTGCCAGGGCATTGATGCCAGTGGAGGCCGTCATCTCCGGGGGCAGATCGAGCGTCAGATTCGGATCGTAAATGACAAGTTTTGGAAGGATTTTCGGATTATTGTATGTGACCTTGCGCGGAGGATTCTCGTTCGTGTGCGTAATCCCATATGTAGGCGTCATTTCAGAGCCTGCATAGGTAGTCGGAATGGCGATGACAGAAAAATGGGATTGATCGGTTTGAGAATAGAGCGGTATCGATTGTTCGCCAATTCTCTCGTCAAGAGAGGCCGCGGCGGCTTTCGCCATCCCAATCGGACTCCCACCTCCCATCCCAATCAAAGCATCCACTTTTTTTTCGATCGCCAGCGCAACGACTTCGCCAAGCTGAACATCCTGCACATGCGGCTGGACCCGGTCATATATCGCAACCAAACGTTTCCCCAAAGCATTTTCAATGGAAGCGATATGACCATTTGCGCGCAATGAATGATTTGCGCAAAGGATAAATCGCTGACTGCCAAAGCTATCAGCCAGGTCGCTCAAGCGTTCGAGCGAGCCAGCACCAAATATTACTTCCTGGTTGTAAGAGACGTAGCGAAACTCATCCATCAAGCTACCTGCCTCTTGGCATAAAAGCGACTGAAATCGCTATTCCGGGGTCACCAGCAATTGCTGCATGCTGCGTACGAACATTATCTCATCCTGATTAACACTATGATCCATATTTGGATACAAACGCTCGGTGACAATGCCGCCTAAATTCCTGAGAATTCCTGCGGTATGTTGGACGCGTTCTTTCGGAACATGGAAATCCACGTCACTGCAACCGAGAAATACAGGCGTGTGCTCCAGGGAACCTTTGTAATCGCGCGGCGTGTCGTCGGGGCCGATCAATGCACCACTGAGTCCCACCACTCCGCCATAACGGCGCGCATTGCGTGCGGCAAATTCCAGAGTGAGACAAGCCCCTTGTGAAAAGCCCATGAGAATTACGCGCTCAGGTGGTATGCCAGCTTTGACGATTTGAGCAAACACATCGCCCACAAAAGACAGCGCAGATGAAAGCCAGGGTTCATTATCTGCCAGCGGAACAAGAAAGCGATTTGGGTACCAGGTATTTTCAGCAGCTTGCGGCGCGAGATATGCGAAACCTGGCTGGTTCAGCTCATTCGCCAATGACAAAATATCTTCAGCGCGCGCACCGCGTCCATGCAGCAGTAACGCAGCAGCGTGCGCACTCGCAAGCGCTTCGCCCGAGGTCCGAACAGGTTGTCCTTGATGCGGACCCTGAACAGTATTTGTTTGCTCAAGCATTATTCATTCTCCACATATCGCTTGTCGAATTTCTCAAAGGTCTCTGTGCTATTTGCTCAAGCCGCCGTCCTTTGCATAGCGTCCCTTTGGGACGGCGGCGTTCACAGGATGATTTGCGAAGGATGCTGCCGAGACATAATTTTATAAAATATTTTCGAACGGATACTTACCGATCAAATAAACAGATCATTGGAGATCTTATGCTTTCCGTCAGTGACAGGTGGATAAGCGCGCATGAATTCTTCGCGTTCACCAAAGATTCTTGCCAAAATACCCATCCAGCCGCGGCGTACTTGCGTTCCGCCCTGCGAAGCATGTTGCGCACTCGCATTTCGCTTGATATCCATAACAGGTCGAATATCCATGCGCACATGAATTGGGAAATCCACTTCGGCAAGTTCAAGTAGATTCACATCTCCATTGCGTCCAAACTTTTTTGGGTCCTTGCCGAATAAAGGCATCAGGCGCACAGCCAATTTTAAAACTCCGCTCGGGAAGACCTGATAGTAAAGAGCACGCGGTTTAAACGGCGACCCAGACTCAGGATGGAAGGAGACGTCATCCGCTTTTTCAAACGCGAGCTTGGTTGCCTTGTGAACATGAATATGATCAGGATGTTTATATCCACCAATAGGGTCATGGGTTAGCACCAGGTCTGGTTTAAGCTCACGAATGTACTTAACAACACGCCCAGCCACTTCATCGATCGAATAATTGATTTGCGCGTCTGGATGTTTGTTATCCTCTGTGCCAGGCATTCCAGAATCACGATAGCCGAGAAAGAATACATTCTTCAAACCCAGGTGTTTGGCAGCACGCAGTAATTCATCTGTTCGCATTTCAGCAGTGGATGAAAAGCCGCGCATATGTTCATCATCGACTGTGCCTGCTTCGCCGCGCGTAGCACAGAGGTAATAGGTGTTGTATCCCTTGCGCGCATACAGAGCGAGTGTGCCCCCCAACCCAAATGATTCGTCATCGGGATGCGCAAGTACTGCCAGAATTGTCTTGGTCATTTTTCCTCGTATAATGAATAATTGTAATCGCTATTCTGACTACTCATCAACAGGGAAGTTTACTATTCTGGAGTCCGGCAGCTCCTGTGCCCGGTAGGGTATGCTGTAGGTTTTTCCAGGAGCAAGCTCCTGGACTCCAAAATATAAGGAGATGGAATGAAATTTGAGACGCTCGCTATCCACGCCGGGCAGGAACCCGACCCCAACAACGGCGCAGTGATGACGCCTGTTTATTTCACATCCACTTACATGCAGGATGGCGTCGGGAAGCCGCGTCAGGGCTATGAATATTCTCGCACGATGAATCCCACGCGCAAAGCCTTGCAGGATTGTCTCGCGGCGCTCGAAGGCGGCTCATACGGATTGGCTTTCGCATCCGGGCTCGCCGCGACGGATACTGTTCTTCGGTTATTGAATGCGGATTCGCATGTGCTGGCCGGAAATGACGTATACGGCGGAACCTTCCGCTTATTTGACAAAGTGCTGCGCCGCTTCAAACTGGACTTTACATTTGCCGACACCACCGATCCTGAATCTGTGGCTGAAGCTCTGACTCCATCAACGCGGCTCGTCTGGCTTGAGTCTCCAACCAATCCGTATCTGCGCATCACAGATATTCGCGCAGTTGCCGAAATTGTCCACGCCCATGAAAACAATCCAATATTAGTTGTGGACAATACTTTCGCTACGCCTTACCTGCAACGTCCGCTCGAATTAGGCGCGGATATTGTGGTGCATTCGATGACAAAATATCTCGGCGGTCATTCGGATGTTGTCGGCGGCGCGGTGATCGTCAAAGATAAGGAACTCGCTGAAAAATTAGCCTTCCTGCAAAATGCGGTTGGCGCGGTGCCCGGGCCCATGGATTGTTTCCTCGTCCTGCGCGGACTCAAGACCCTGCATCTGCGTATGGACCGTCATGCTGAAAATGCAGCCGCAATTGTTGAATTTTTAGAGAAACATCCAAAAGTGGAAACGTTGATCTATCCATTTCGCGAGACTCATCCGCAACACAAGATCGCCAAACACCAGATGAAAAATGGTGGTGGCATGATCTCCTTCATTATGAAAGGCGGGCGCGAAGCAGCAATCAAAGTTGCAGAAGCCACAAAAATATTTACGCTGGCCGAATCACTGGGTGGCGTGGAATCACTGATCGAGGTCCCTGCTGCGATGACGCATCTCTCCGTCGCTGGCTCGCAACTCGATGTTGACGCTGCGCTGGTGAGGCTTTCTGTTGGAATTGAAAATAAGGATGATCTGATTCAGGATATCAAGCAGGCGTTGGAGCAAGCTTAATGCCAATCGTTGAGATCGAGATCATCCTCAAGCCAGACGAAATCATTCACAGCGAAATCGTTGAAGAACTCGCAGATCAGCTCGGTGAGATCTTTGGCTCACCAAAAGGGACAACCTGGGTAAAAGTACACACCCTTGCGAACGATCATTACGCCGAAAACGGTGGATTGCCTGATCGAGTATTCCCTGTTTTCGTTTCGATATTAAAATCAAAATTGCCTGGCAAAGAAGAAATGCAAAATGAAGTGGAAAAGATCACGGGTGCGGTGGCGCAAATTTGCGGACGTCCATCAGGGAATGTGCATGTAATTTATCTGCCAGAAGGAAGAGACCGCGTGGCTTTCGGCGGCAAGCTCGTTTCTTAAACGAGCGACCAAGTTTTCTGCAACACAGTCGCTTTTTTATTTCGCGTGGACTGCCACCAGCGTCACATCGTCATCCTGCTTGGAACCGTTCTGATAATTCATCAGAGTTTCAAGCAATTGATCGCAGCCTGATTGTGCGGATACATTTTGCAGCCCTGACACCGTCTTCTTGATGCGGTCCAGCCCAAAAGACTCCCCAAGCGGGTTGCGACAGTCTGTCATCCCGTCTGTGAACATGACCAGCAAAGAGCCCTGGGGTATCTGGATCTTATTTTCGTCCAGCATGATATTTTCCCACAAGCCAAGTGCCATGCCGGGTTTATGAGGTAAACGATGGACTTCTCCCTGTGGATCCAACAGCAGAGGCGGCTCATGGCCGGCGCGCGCATAGGAGAATTCTCCAGTCTCTGCATCCAGCACACCATATAATGCAGTAACGAACTGTCTGGATTTTTCAAAGCGGGTGATGTGCTTATTCGCCATCATCAAAACTTCGCCGGGCGTACTGGCACGGTCTGCCTCTGCGATGATCAACGCGTGTGCTCGCGCCATAAAAATGGCAGAAGGCACCCCTTTATCGGCTACATCACCGATTAGCACACCCAACTTATTATCACTCAATTTAAACACATCGTAAAAGTCGCCGCCAACCTGACGGGCAGGAAGGATACGCCCACCGAAATCATAGCGGGTGTGCGCGGGCAAAACGTCTGGGAGGATGGACATTTGAATATCGGTAGCCACTTTGAGTTCCCGTTCGAGGCGCTCTTTTTCGATCAATTGCTCCTGCGCGGCTTTGAGTTCGTCAAAGGCTTCCTGTAGTTGACGGTTCTTTTCAGTCACATCCCGCAGTGTGGAGACGTTCGTGTTATCCAGGCGCTGGCTGAGCACTTGCACCATTGCATTCGCCAACTCGGGGTGACGTTGTAATAGGTCCTGGAACTGACTGCGACTCATGCTGAGCAAAACGACATCGCCGCGCGCACGTGCACCCGCGCTTCGGCGACCGCCCGGCATGATAAGACTCATCTCGCCCAGATATTCACCTTCTTTAAGGACATTGAGGATCAACTCGTTGTCTGTATTGGATGCCATATTGATTTCAAGTTCGCCTCTGACCATCACATACAGATGTTCACCCAAGTCTCCCTCACGGAATAGAATATCCCCCGATTTCAAATTGACGACATCCAAAGCGGACATGAGTCTATCCAGTTCTTCAGGGGGAAGATCTGAGAAGAGGGGAATGCGGCCAAGCAGGTTTATAGACATGGATTCGTATTTCATTCGATTGAGGCTATGGCAACTGATTGTACACTAAGATTGCTTGAACTAGGCAACCCACATATTGAACGCGAATAAAGTCGCATTCAGACCCATCAGCAGCAGGCTCAATACCGTCCACGCGCGGTCAATGGCCGGGTTTCCGCCCCAATTTGCCAGCGCCACAAATACCGCGGGGGCGCCCAGCACATAGCGATGTATTCCCTGTGCAGGTCCACTTCCCCATGAGATCAACACAACCGCCAGGCTGAACCATGCCAGCTCGGGATGTGTTTTCATAATGGCAATGCAGGCCGTAATACCGATCGCGAACCCAATAAACTCGGTAATATAGTAGGCAGCATGTTGAGGATTGGAGCCTGTGAAAATGGAACGAAAAGCGTCTGACCAGGCAGAGAACGCAAATCCAAGCGATAGAAAACCTCGTCCGAAGTAGTTGGCTTCGACATAATCAAAGGCTAGTCCCAGATAAGAGAACTTCCAGATAAAAAACGCGATCATCGGCGAGAATGCCAGCAAACCCCGCGTCAGCGGGCGGAGTGGGATACCTTGATGTAAGATCTGCCGCCATTCAAGATCGAGGTCTATCCACTCGCCTTCGCGAAGCCAGGCAATTGCCATTGGGATTACCAATGCAACACCTACTGCCCGCGTCAGTGTTGCCGCGATGCCAAGGAGGGCCGCGGCGACCCACTGTTTGCGCTTGAGCATCGCCAGACATCCAAATGCAAGACCCACAAAGAGTCCTTCAGTATAGACCTGGATGAGGAAAAAGCTGGTCGGAAAAATGATCAGATAAAAGGCCGCGCGCAGCGCTCCTTCCTCTCCAAGGCTGTCGTGCGTCAAATCAAACAGTGCCAGCATCCCCAGCAAAGTCCCAAGGGCAGATATGATCACGCCTGCGAGTGTGGCGGTGGCAATCGGGTTCAATCCGAAGATTTGAAGAGGAATCGCAAAGATTCGCATCATCAGTGGATAAAACGGGAAATACGCGTAGCTCAAAGACAGGCTACCAGCAAAACTGGGGCCTGATCGAGAGACCGTAGGAACCCGGACTCCCTGGCGTGTGAGGTGAGGAGAGCGAGGGTCATCATAACCGCCGATCGCGATCGCCAGATAGTATTCCGAATCCCATGCCACTTGATTGTTCATGAATGGATCAAGCAAAAAAACCTGGCCCTCCTGATAACCCGTTCCAGTGAACTCCTCTGTCCATTCCAGTGCGCGGTCCGGATATTGAACGGAAATGCGCGCAGTTGCAAGCGCTTGAAAACCAATAACAATGAACACCCAGGCCAGCCAAATTGAAATAATAGCGCGTACTGCTTTCATGTCCTACTTTTCAATTTGAGTGACGACCATATCCTGCATAAAGAACCGCTGTGAGAGGAACAATACCAGTACAGGCACCGCCATGGCTACGAGTGCGCCAACCATCAGCGCCTCAGGCGTAAAGAAGAACGACTGTCCACGTTGAATTCCGAATGAGATCATTTGAAGATTCGGCGATATGCCAAGGTAAAGGCCAGACTGGCGCGTCTCATTCCAAATGTAGAAGAAGTGTAACAGTGCCACAGTTGTCACGACCGGCACAGATTGCGGCAGAATGACAGAGACCAGGATCCGCAGTGGACCCGCACCGTCCAGCATGGCGGCTTCGTCCAGGTCGCGCGGAATGCTCTTGAAATTTTGACGTAGCAGGAAGATCAGTATAGCACTTCCGAAGAAATGCGGCACGATCAATGGCAGCCAGGTTCCGATCCAGTTTAACATGTGTCCGCTGAATAAATAATACGTGGGCACCAGCGTGATATTGCTGGGGATCATGATCGTGGCGATCAGCAACAGAAAGATATATCGGATGCCGGGAATACGGAACCGTGAAAACCCATAGGCCACAGCAATGGATGAGAGTAATACGCCCACTTCACTGATGACCGCCACAAGGATCGTGTTCCTGAACCACAAAGGGAGTTTTGTCACACTCAGGAATTCTTTGAAATTATCCAGTGTGGGTGCGAGTTCATAAACAGCTTTCAAGGTGCGCCAGGACCCCTCCCAGGTGATGGGTCCGGCCCGCGGATTCTGGGGGTCAATGAATTGACTGGACTTGCGCCCCGGTTTATACAAGGCCCAATTCTTGGCACCATCCTCCGTGGGAACATTATAGACAATTAGATCCTTGCCTTCATAATTGAACTTAATGCGCGTGGATGGCAGAATGGGTGCATTCGCATCCAGGAATTGATTCTTTGGCGTGAGAGATGCGATCACCATAAATGGCAACGGAGAAAGATAGGCAATCAGGAAAAGGAACATGAACAAATTAAGTAGAGCAGTTCCTGTAAAATCCCAGAGGCGCAGGGAAAGGCGGGACTGGCCCTCGATGGATGAACGCTTACGATTAAATTTCATTGTCATCATGCTCCTCAGGGAAGTGCACCCAGTTTTTCGCTGAACGGAACAGGAAAATGGTGACCGTCATCATCACACCAAAGGTCACCCATGCCAGTGCGCTGGCATAGCCCAGGTCAGACTGGGTGAACATCGTGTTGTTAATATAATCCTCCATTGGCGAAAGACTGAAGTTGAGGATATATCCGCGGTCCAACAGCACCGCCCCGCCAAATGCGCCCGTTAGATTGACGACCAGTGTAAAAAAGATAGCAGGAGAAACCATTGGCAGGGTAACATAAAAAAATCGTGCGAATGGACCAGCGCCATCCACACGGGCGGCTTCATAGATCTCGCGCGGCACGCTCTCCATGGCGCTGTACAGGATCAGGAAACCCGGGCCGATGCTCCATAAAGCCATGAATGGCACCAGCAAGCCGAAGCCCTCAAGTGGTGGGAGGTTCAACGGCTGAAAGATGAGACGATCAGCGTATTGAAGCGAACCAAGAAAGATAAAGAAAATGGACGTGGCGGGAATAATACTTGTCATAAAGATCAGTGTACGTAAAACGCTTTTATTTCTGAGTCGTTCACTCGTGAAAATGGCTGCCAGCGCGAGTGCAACGATCAGTTCCAGCGGAACGGTCAGCAGAAAATAGCTGAGAGACGCAAACAGACTGGCACCCGCTTCCGCATCTCCAAAGAACCGAATGTAATTGCTTAATCCAACAAAGCGCGTTGCTTCAGGAGTCAGCATTTTAAAATCGGTTAATGAAAACACAAGGGCGGCCAGGATCGGCAGCGCCTTCAGCAGAATAAATCCGATCACCCAGGGCGCAATGAAAAGCCAGCCGATGCGCGCCTCCTGTTGCATCCGCGTCCGCTTCGGCGCTTTAACTTCCAATGCGTTTCTGGTTTGATATGTGACGGCCATGAATTCTCCTAAAACTCTACAACTTCCTTGCCAGACAGTTTATCCTGAATATGATTAACCACCGTGTCAAGATGTTTCTTTTGATGGACAAAATCCAGATCGTCGGTGCTGATCGTGAGGACCGGGCACATGTCGAACGCGCCCAGCCACTCGTCATAGAATGAATCGAGCAGGGATAAATATTCGGGCGTGATGCCAACTTCCATATCCCGGGCGCGGCTGCGGATCCGGTCCATCAAAACATCCACTGGCGCCTTGAGATAGATCAACAAGTTCGGGCGCGGAATTTCGTTCACCATGATCTCGAACAGGCGCCGGTACGCCAGATAGTCCCGCTCGGTCAGGTTGCCCATGTGATGCAGCGCCCTCGCAAAAATATGGAAATCTTCGTAAATGCTGCGGTCTAAAATTGCCGAACGGGAATCACGCGCGGCGTCCAGATATTGATCAGCGCGGTGCCCCAAAAAGAAAATCTGTAAGTGGAACGCCCAGGAGTGCATATCTCCGTAAAAATCCGCCAGATATGGGTTATCGGCCACCGACTCATAGCCCGTTCGCCAGCCCAAGCGCGAGCCAATACGCTCTGTCAATGAAGTTTTCCCTACGCCGATATTCCCGGCCACCACAACCAGATATTTCGTCATTTATCCTCCGCGAAAAGCATGGCGTAGTATAGGCGAGCCAAACAATTTTGTCGAGACCCTGCAGAATGGTACTGTATAATTGGGCACAGGAGATCACATGACTTCAAAACTCAAAATACGGGATGCCTCCGGCTGGACGATTTTCATCTTCGGACTCCTTGCGTTTCTTTTTGGACTCTTCAGCCTGATCCGCCCCGAATTGCTTTTATCTGTCCTTGGCTTTACCGTACTGGACCGTGCCTCACGGGCAGCAGGAGACTATACAATTGTTTTTGCGATAGCCTCTGCAATGGCATCATTCAACGTGGGCGTCTATTATATGCTCGCCTCATTAAATGACTTAAGACAATTTTACAAATGGACAGTTCCCTTCCGCTGCCTAACCTTCGTAGTATTTACAACCGCTGTACTGACAGGGCTTGCTCCGGCGCGCTTCTTTGGCGTAGGAGCCTGGGAACTAACCGGTGCTTTAGCTACCGGCATGGCACTTTGGCAGGAAAATAGGAAATAGGAGGACCATATGCGTTCCAACTGGATCGAACACAAAGGCAAAAAGATCTTCTATCAGGATTTCTCACAGAACTTCTATAATGCTGCTGCTGTAAAGGCAGAATTGGAAGAAGTTCAAAAAATTGTCACTGCGGCACCGCAAAATTCCGTGCTCGTACTGTCAGATTTTCGCGATACAAGCATTGCTGGCGATCTGCTCACTGCCATGAATGAGGCTTCCAAGGCAACGAAGGCATACGTCCGTAAAACTGCAGTGCTGGGCGTCACCGGGATAAAGCGCCAGCTTGCAGATCTCCTTACGCGGCTTACGGGTCAGCCACTCCAATACTTTGACAATATCGAGTCAGCCAAAGATTGGCTGGTGGAAGATTAAGTAAAAACTCCGGGATCATTTCCCGGAGTATTATTTTTAAGTGTTGGGGGAATATGCTGGCAGATCGAGCTTCTCCAAAAAGTATGGCAGCATTTTCTGCCACCAGGGCCAGTCGTGATTCACATCACCGCCCCAGATATCAATCAGATGTGGAATATTGTTCTGTTCAAGGATACGCTTAAGCGTGAGGGTATCTTCAAGCATTTCCTCTTCCCAGGCCCCCTGCCCCGCACAGACAATGATGCGGCTTCGGCGATACAGCTCCAGATATTCGGGATCGGTCAGGTTTTCCAAGTACATGAGCGGTGAATTGAAATAGACGTTATCATCCATATAATCGCCGATGAAGTGGTTAAGACGATAGAGACCACTTATGGCGATCAGTGTATCGAAGATCTCAGGATGCCGAAAAAAGGCGTTTGCCGAATGGTAGCCACCCATGCTGACTCCTGTAGTGATAAATTTATCTGGGATATCGCCACAGTCGCGGCGAATGAATGGCGCCACTTCATCAGTGATATAACGGTCAAAATCCTGGTGGCGGCGGGCACGATCTGCAGGGTGGATACTTTCATTCGCCCAGGATTGATGATCTATGCTATCCACCGTGAACGCCTTAAGACGCCCAGACTCGATGAATTCGGCGCATGCTGAAGTCATGCCCATATCTTCAAACTCATAAAAACGACTTCCCTGCGCAGGGAAGACAAGCATCGGCTTGCCATAGAAGCCATACACCTTAATTTCCATTTCCTGCCCCAGGCTGGGACTCCACCACTTGTGATAATCGATTTTCATGCTTCTCCTTAACTGAGGAAACTATTCCTGAATATACTTTGCCATATCCACGATCTCATTCAATTCGGGTGAGCGGATGAGATATCCATAGTTCCCGAGCGCGTTACTGAATGTGCCGCTAATGGGTTCATGATGGACAACATGCTCGGCCAGATATCCCAGCACATCTTCATGCGAGTGAGCATATGCACGCCTGAACTTGCGACCCACGTAACAACAAAAATACTTGTGTGAATAATCGGGGTATGGATATCCATCTCCCGCGACGATACTTGCCCACGCATCGTAAATATCCAGGTCGCAGGCGTAGTTGAACATGTCCAATGTCAATCCGCCGGGTGGGCGCATGTTGACCTCCAGCGCGTAAATGTCGCCTGTGCCAGTTTGACGAAAAAACTCAAAGTGGAAGAATCTCTCACGGACGTCAAACTCTCGCAGCACGTGCCTGCCAACTTCCTCCAAGTCCGCTGGGATTTCGCGCGATGTATAGTAATAAACATGATCATCCGCAAGGACTGTTTCCATAATTCCTGCGCTATAAACAAGCGAATTGAGGAATACAGGGTTACCGTCCATATCCGTCAGCCCATCAAATGTTTGGATATCACCCTGAATGAATTCTTCAAGCAGGTAATCAAAAGGTGGCTTGTCAATGAAGAAGCGCTCCAACTCCGCTTCAGTCTGGATCTTGTAGGTGGAAGCCGCGCCCACCCCCACATCGGGTTTGGCTACGAGTGGATAGCCTGTCTCTTTGACCAGGTCCAATGCGTCAGTCAAATTACCAACTACTCGTCCGCGCGCCACCTTGACTCCGGCCCTCACAAACACTTCTTTCATGATTGACTTTCGTTTGATGCGTTGCATATCATCGAGCCGCAGGCCAAAGATATTAAAGTCAGTACGCAGTGACGCTTCCGTTTCGAGCCAGTATTCATTGTGCGAATCGAGGCGATCCAGTTTGCCATGACGATGGGTAAGATAACCCAGAGCACGGACCAGCTCGTCATAGTTGTGCATATCGTTGACGCGGAAATACTCAGTCAGTGCACCTTTAAGTTCCGGGCGCAGGGCATCGTAGTTTTCATCTGCCAGGCCAAGGACTGTGACACCATGTTGTTTGAGTCTGACTGCAAAGCGATAAAAATTTGGTGGGAAATGTGGAGAGAGGAAAACGAAGTTCATGCCTCATCCTTTCGAGTTGCCCAAATATACCAAATTTTCTTATTGTTTATCTTTCATTGATATAATCAATTACAGACAAAACCACGATGAGTGCCTTTCTCGATTTTCTCAATACAGCAGACATTGACACATTGACCCGAGTCCCCGGCATAAACCGTACTCTCGCCGAGGAGCTTATTGCCGCACGTCCATTTGAAGTTGTGGAAGACTGCCTGAAAGTGCGAGGTATGGGTAAAAACCTTCTGGCGCGCGTACAGTCCGCGTTTGAGGAGCGAAGAGTTGAACTGGAAGACCGCGCCATGGTCCCGGTCGAGGCAGCCCAGGAAGAGCTGCCACCCGCTCCCATTGAGAAGTTTCAGCCAGTGATGGAATCGTCGCAGGAATCTGCAAAAGAGGCAAAGCCATCCTTCCTGTCCCGTTTAGGACGGGGTCTCATCAACTTTACCCGGGCACTATTAAGATTGATCCTTCTGGTGATGCTTATCAGCGCAGTTGGCGCGGCGCTTTACTTTGGATTACCGTATTTGAACAATACGTTCATCGCGCCCGTGGAACAAAACGCAGCCCGCGTCGGCGAACTTGAAACCAGAATTGAAAGCTTGCAAACTGAACTCAGCGAAATGGACGCGCGCGTGGGCGCAATTGAAACATCCATCGAAGCGCACACAGCGGGCATTGCGAAATTGGAGACCATGCAGGCTATGCTCGAGCAGGAAGCCGAAGCGCAAACCAATAGTGTGATGATCATTTTGAAACGCGAAATCATGCTCACGCGTGCCATCGAAACTCTTTCGCGCGCCCGCCTCTATCTTTCGCAAAGTAATTTTGGTCTGGCAAAAATTGACGTGCAATCGGCGCGTTCGATTCTTG
>JAXIPJ010000142.1:0-2235 GCA_045402985.1 Anaerolineales bacterium | reverse complement strand
CAATTCCATCAGCCAGCGGGGGCGAAATAATTAGAGACTAGAAAATTAGAGATTGGAGACTGGTCAAAAGCGTCCGTTGAGTGAAATCGAAATGATAAAATCATGGCTTTCGGATAAGACAGGGTTCCTTCTTCTTGTATTGCTCGTCAGTTGCGTTAACACACAAAGCATTCAGCCAACTCCAACAGACATACAAAGCACAATAGTTACAGCCTCATCCACAGCTTCTGCTGCTACTGAAACTCCAACACCCCAGCCGCATTTGTCACCTGTGACATATGGTCCTGAGCAGGAAGATTTTCCAGATGGCGTCAATCCAGTGACTGGCCGCGCAGTCGAAGATCCTTCTCTTCTTGATTTTCCCGCCGTACTTGTTTCCATTAGCAATATGCCCGTCTCCGCGCGTCCGCAGGCCGGACCTGGCTTCGCGCCATGGATATTTGAACTTTACATTGGTGAAGGCACAACGCGTTTTATGGGAGTGTTTTACGGAGACGTTCCGCGTGTGATTCCAAACGTTAAAGGTGGATGCAAAGTACGTGCTGAAATTATGCGCCCGAAAGGCGATTGGATCGGGGATCGCGTCTGGCTTGATGAAAACGAGAATGGTCAGCAGGATGCATGGGAGGTTGGCGTCGGAGGTGGGTGCGTCAATCTGTTGGATGCAGTCAGCCGCGAGGTCCGGACTGAAACGTCCACGGATTCAAATGGCTATTATGCATTTGACCGGCCTGATGGTGAATTTATCATCCAATTTATCAAACCTGATTCTTATGAATTCACAAAACAGGATGTGGACGATGAAGATCACGATAGTGACGCGCATATAACTACTGGTGAAACCCAGGCGATCCAAACAAACTCCACTGCTTCATTTTGGGATGCAGGCGTGATCCTAGCAGAAGAACCAATTGCCACTCCACGTCCCGTTGTGACAGGTACACCACCAGATTGGTATATTCCATCTGAGCCCTACATCGGCCCGATCCGCTCGGGAAGATTGACCTACAATCAGATCGGCAGGATGTTCCCAAATAGTTGTCTCGTGTACGCCAGCGCGGCGACTGATATCGGCGAACGGCTGGATGCATGCGAGATCATCTTCGGCATGGATAGCACCACTCCAAATAGCGCATTATTGACCGTGACACGCTTGCGCGAACTTGCAGAGGAAAACCTGCGTGCAAATCAACCTGTCAATTACTCAGGAAGTGCCTTTTCAGATGAGTTGCCTGATGGTGGCGAGCCAGCGAACATCATAAATATTCAGTATCATTTATACAGCCAGTCTGGCTGGCAATATGACCCCATCTCAAATTCCTATCTGCGATATACAGATCGCGCGGACGCCACCGGAGAACTGATCCCTGCGACCGAACGATTGACAGGACGGCAACTGGCGTTCGAGAATGTGATCGTTGTCTTCGCGGAACATGGCATTTTCCGACCCAATCAATTGGATATTGACTTGAGTCAGGGTCAGAAAAAGCCAGCTTATTTATTTCGTGATGGAAAGGTTTTCAAGATCTATTGGTCTACAGCAAACCGTGATTGGGAAAAGACAACCGGTCTTTTACGACCGATGCACTTCGTGGACGCTCAGGATAATCTTATTCCGCTCCGTCCAGGTAGAACATGGATACATCTCGTCACACCATTTTCGTCCGTAACCGAACCGGGAGAGGGTCAATGGCTGGTAAGGTTTGTTGAACCTTAAAAACCTATATCAATTATCTCATTCAACGCTAAACTTTTTGACCTGATTTGTAAGCTAAAATAATACTTTCATTTTAGCGACTGAGGCGCACATTACAGACCATGCATAAACTTATCTTGTTTATCTTCATCATTTCGTTGCTCACCTCCTGTAGCAGTTCCGAGGAAGCTGAACCAACCAAAACGAAAACACAAAGCCCCATAATTACAAGCACATCAGAATTGACGCAGACTCCTGTTCCTATCGATACGTTCACCCCCCAACCGCGTCCTTTGCCTGCCATATATGGGCCAGACGAATTTCCGCAAGGTTTCAATCCGTTAACGGGTCAACGCGTGGCAGATCCTTCATTGTTGGATATCCCCGCGCTGCTGATCTCCATTTCACATTTTCCCCCAGTTGCGCGTCCGCAGGCGGGGTTCTCCTTTGCGCCTTTCGTCTACGAATTCTTCATCACCGAAGGTGCAACGCGGCATCTCACTGTTTTCCATGGCGAGTTTCCCGAACCCGAAATTCCG
>JAXIPJ010000130.1:0-5775 GCA_045402985.1 Anaerolineales bacterium | reverse complement strand
CGATGCATATTTTGCAGGAGGCAGGCTACGAGGGCTCTTGGGGCATTGAGAGTGTTCCACGCCAGGGCGACGAATATGAGGCGGCTGAAAAGAGCGTTGCCCTGGTTCGCCGCGTGTTGGGCGCGACGGAAAATTAGCAGGAGTGGAGGAGACACTATGCAGCCCTCAGAACACCAACCCATTCGTATGGGGTTGATCGGCGCAGGACAGCGAGGCCAACACCATCTCGAAGACTATCAGAGTATCGCTGGCGCTGAGATCCTGGCCATAGCAGACATTGACGAGGCCCTTGCTCAACGCGTCGCGGCCAAGTTCAACATTCCCAATGTATATACCGATTACCACCACCTGTTGCAACGCGACGACCTCGAAGCGGTAGATATTTGCCTGCATAATAATCTCCATCGGCCAGTGGCAGTGGCGGCCATGGAAGCCGGGAAGCACGTTTACTGCGAAAAACCAATGGCCGGTTCGTACGCCGATGCCCATATCATGTACGACACCGCGCAGGCTCTGGGACGTAAACTTTATATTCAGCTCTTTACATTATTCAAACCTGAAACGCGCGCGGCCAAGTTGCTCATCGACGACGGCTACCTGGGCGAACTCTATCACGCCCGCTCCACCGGGTTCCGGCGGCGCGGTCGGCCCTACGTGGATGGCTATGGCACGTCCACCTTTGTGCAAAAGCGCCACGCGGCGGGCGGCGCCCTCTACGACATGGGCGTCTACCATATCGCAGGGTTGCTGTATCTTCTCGGCAACCCCAGCGTGGCGCGCATCACTGGCAAGACCTATCAGAAAACCCCCATGGACTCCGAGCGCGAAAAAGACAGTGGCTATGATGTCGAAGAACTAGGTTTGGGCTTCGTCCACTTCACGAACGACGTCACGTTGGACATCATCGAAGCCTGGGCGGTTCACCTGGATGGCATCGAGGGATCGAGCATCCTCGGAACTCTTGGGGGCGTCCGTCTAGAGCCGTTTGGTTACTTTCACAACATCGGAGATTTGGAAATTAACAGCACGACAGATGTAGAGCAAATCTCATACCGCTGGCAGAACGTGCATCAGGGCGGCGATGTCTACGACAGTGCCGGTCATCACTGGGTGGCCGCCTTACAAGGGCGTGTGGAACTCCTGCCTAGCGCCGAGCTCGCGCTCAACACCATGCTCATCTCAGAAGGCATCTATCTCTCGGACCAACTGGGCCGTGAGGTGACAGCAGATGAAGTGCGGGAAACGTCACCTGCCCCGTAAATCACTCACCATCCAGCAGATCTTAACCATTCGGTGTGACCACTATAGTTGTGATTGACAGATTGCTCTGGTCTAGATTTTCACGCAAACGTTAGAACTTGCCTCGAAAACTTTGATCGATTGCTACATCAGCAAGGCGTTAGCGAAGATTGCCCAGCACAATCCCTCCAATCATGGCCAATACACAGCCAACAAGTGTCCAATTGGCGACGCGAGTCCCTGGGGGCGGTTCATGAAGCCAATAGATTCCAATCAGCGCACTGATGACGACGGAAATCTGTGCAATCGTAAATCCTTTGCCGGCGCCGATTTCATCAACCAGCAGCAGCATGCCATAATTTCCCAGGCTCCACAGCGCGCCGGTCAAACCGGCGCGAGCAGTATCGCCCAGGGCATTCAATTTCCAGGATTGACGCGATAGCAGAGCGATGAGGACACCGCCAGCAGCCATCCCAATTGCCAGAGGAAACGCGCCGGACCATGGTGATACACCAGAATATTTGACCGGAATAAAATAGCTGCCCCAGAGAATCCCTGCTCCGATTGCACCGGCAATGCCCAGTTGCGATGCGCCTGCGGACTCAGCAGGGTCATCTGTCCCTTTTGCGAAAATGATCAAGAGTACACCGGCGAGAATGGCGAGGATCGCAATCACAAGGATGAGAATTGATCCGGCGCTGATGTTGATAAATTCATGAAACAACAGCGCACCCCAGATCAGACTGACAATGATATTTAGCGGTGCCCAGATGCCAAACGCTTTTGCGATCCCAAGTTTGTTTGTAGCTGTAAAGGCGCACCAGCCTCCAACGGCCCAAATCAGGCCACCAAGGAAGGTTAGCCAAAACATCCCCGCCGTCACTTCGCCAATGCCGCCCCGCCAGAATGTAACGAAAGCAGCAATGGCAAGATTGGTGAGCACCACATACAGAGTTTTGATTTGCTGGTTTGGAAAAAGTACCTTTTGCGACGGCGCAAGCCATGTTCCCCACCCTAGCAGCGTAATGAGGGCATAAAATAAACTGTTCATAATTCACTCCGTCAACGGCTTGGATGTTAGACCAAAGGGTATTGTACAGCCTGCATAGCATCTGCGAGATGTGCAACCACAATCTGGCTTTGATTCAGTTTGGAGAGTCGTATACTGATATAGACAGACGCATCTTAAACTCCCCATTGATTTTTAGGATATTCTTTTGTAAAATGAATTCATCACAGCTTCCATCATAGCCTGTGTTTAACTATGATGATCAGCACCAAAACGTTTTTCCCCGCCATCTTCCAATCAAAAGGCAAATCGAAGCGCAGATCAGCTTTAGCATGCGGCGACCGATCAATTGCGTTCAGCAGAATCGATCATCGAAAATTTTATTGTGGCAGAAAATATATGGCACTCTCTATCACTGCTTTTGACCAATACCTGCACGCGATCACAGAACTCCAGGCGCGCGTCGTGGAGGATCAGCGGGCCACTTTGATCGAAGTTGCAGAGAGAATGGCCGAAACAACACGGAGGGATCGACGCATCTTTCTCTTTGGTACAGGCCATTCCCATCTACTGGCTGAAGAAGGATTCTATCGCGCGGGCGGACTGGCCAATGTCGTGCCGATTTTGACAGAACACTTGATGTTGCATCACTTGCCCGCATTGGGCTCACGCCTCGAACGCACGCCAGGTTTGGCTGATGTGATTCTCGATCGATATCTTCCAGAGCTGGGAGAGATGTTATTTATATTTTCAAATAGCGGAGTCAATCGCCTGCCAGTTGAAATGGCATTGCAAGGGCATGAGAGAAAAATGTTTGTTGTGGGGGTATCCTCGTCTGCGTATGCCCGTCAGGCTCCACTTTCGGATTTAGGATTGCGTCTCGATGAAAGCGTGGATTTGGCCCTGGACAACGGTGGTATTCCCGGCGACGCGTTGCTTGAATTGGCAGATTTTTCCTGGCGCGTCGCTCCCTCTTCCACAGTCATCTGTACACTAATTTGGAATTGTTTGGTCTCCGAAACAGCCCGTCTCTTGATCAAGTCCGGAATCACACCTCCAGTATTCGTTAGTATCAACGTACCCGGCGCAGCGGAACATAATCAAGCTCTTTTGGAAAAATGGCGTCCGCGCAATATTCATTTATAGAGACGTATGTCATCTACAGTTGAAAACTTTGCCATCGGCATTGATATCGGCGCAACGAAAATTGCATCCGTCATACTCTCAGAAACGGGAGAACTGGTCGATACATCACAGGTACTTACTCTTGCTCACGAAGGAATGCAGACAGTATTCGATAAAGTAGCAGACCAGATCTTGCATCTTGAGCGCCAAATACCAGGAG
The DNA here is from genome assembly GCA_045402985.1 of Anaerolineales bacterium. Lineage (GTDB taxonomy): Bacteria > Chloroflexota > Anaerolineae > Anaerolineales > Villigracilaceae > Defluviilinea. The sequence goes on along the minus strand of JAXIPJ010000130.1, from coordinate 2,182 downwards.
CTGTGGTGGGAGTTGGCATTGGTTCACCCGGCAAAGTGGATGCAAGCCGCGGCATAGTTTATGATGCAGTTAATCTCGGATGGAGAGAAGTGAACCTTATTGAAGAGATATCCAGCCGGATTGGTCGACTGGCGAATGCCGTGCCAATCTGGATTCAAAAAGATACAAACCTGAATGCCCTCGGTGAGTATTATTTTGGGGCTTGCCAGGATTGTACAGATTTTATTTATATTGGCGTTGGGTCCGGGTTGGGAGCAGGGATTATCAGCAATGGTCATCTCATCACTGGCAGTGACTGGTATGCTGCTGATGTGGGGCATTTATCGATTGACCCCGATGGTCCATTATGTGTCTGTGGTGGGCGTGGATGTGCAGAGTTGGTTGCCTCCGGTCCTGGGCTGGTGCGGGTAACACAGGGAATGCTTGCCAACTCTTCAGCAAAAAGTATTCTTTCTGATCAGGCCGAATTGACACCGGCAGCTGTGTTGGATGCAGCTGGTGAAGGCGATCCACTCGCTTTAAAAGCCTTGACCGAGGTGGGACGCATACTGGGGATAGTTATGTCCGCTTGTACAGTCATTCTCAATCCTTCGCGCTTTGTAATCGGTGGTGGTCTCGGGTCAGCAGGATTCGATTTCATCGTGCCAACTGTTCGTGAGGAGATAACCCGCCGAACGATTCCCAATCACCGAAGCCAAATGGACATTACCCAATCCCGCGTCGAGTCGCCTGCCGTTGGCGCGGCTTGTCTCGTTTGGTATGCGCTATCTGGAAAGATGGAGAGGAAAGCGGTAACATAGTCATCAGTGTAAACGTTCTAAAAATGAGAAAGGAGGTGGTGTTTCGAATACATGCTGTAGAGTCTGTTTGACGAATGTACGATTGTAAGACCCATACGAAAGGAGAAGAAAGAAAATGCGTAAGATGTTTACGATGATGAGCCTATTGGTTGCACTGTCACTGGTTCTCACTGCTTGTGGCGGTGGTGCAGCCACTCAACCTCCCGCCGCGACCGAGCCTCCCGCTGCAACGGAACCGCCTGCTACTGAACCTCCGGCAGGAACTGAGCCACCTGCAGCCACGGAACCACCAGCCACCGGTGAGGAAGTTACCTTAACGATTGAAAGCTGGCGTACTGACGATCTGGCTATCTGGGAAGATACAATCATCCCGGCCTTTGAAGCCCAGTACCCGAACATTCATGTGGTCTTTTCGCCCACGAATCCCCCTGACTATAATGGTGCTCTCAACACCAAATTGCAGGGTGGTACCGCTGGTGATTTGATCACTTGCCGTCCGTTCGATGCATCACTTGAGTTGTTCCAGCAGGGTCATCTGGCCTCGTTGAATGATCTATCTGGCATGGAGAATTTTGGCGATGTTGCCAAGAGTGCCTGGATTACAGACGATAACAGTGATGCCTTCTGTGTGCCGATGGCTTCCGTGATCCACGGCTTCTTTTACAATAAAGATAAATTCGATGAATACGGATTAGAGGAACCGACCACCAAGGAAGAATTCTTGCAGGTCTTACAGACCCTCCAGGACAACGGCGAAACTCCGTTGGCAATGGGCACCGTCGAACAATGGGAAGCCGCGACGATGGGTTTCCAAAATATAGGTCCCAATTATTGGAAGGGTGAAGAAGGCCGTCAGGCCCTCATCAGTGGTACTGCCAAATTCACGGATGAACCCTACATCAAGACCTGGCAAGATCTGGCAGAATGGGCACCTTATCTGCCGGAAGGCTATGAGGCAGTGAAGTACGCTGATGCTCAGAGTCTGTTTACCCTCGGCCAGGGTGTGATCTACCCCACTGGCTCGTGGGAAATTAGTCTGTTTGAAAAGGATGCCGAATTTAACATGGGCATTTTCCCACCCTATGTCGAAAATGCAGGCGATACATGCTATATTAGCGATCACACTGACATTGCGATTGGCATGAATGCCGCGACCCCGCATCCCGAGGAAGCCCAAACCTTCCTAAGCTGGGTGGCTTCGGAGGAATTTGCAACACTCTATGCCAATGCCCTGCCTGGCTTCTTCCCGCTGAGCAATGCCCAGGTCACATTGGACGATGAGCTGGCCAACGAGTTCCTCAGTTGGCGGCAGCAATGCGAATCCACCATTCGTAACTCCTACCAGATTCTCTCGCGTGGTGAGCCAAATCTGGAAAACGAAC
>JAXIPJ010000077.1:0-3151 GCA_045402985.1 Anaerolineales bacterium | reverse complement strand
AGTCGTTCTGAGCGGCACACTCACAAGTTGTGAAGACGCAAGCTTTGGGTTAGCTTCAGTCCTGGCAACAAATATATACCCATACGGTGAGGCGCTGACCGGCACGACGATATCCGCCTGCGAGGCAGGTCCTGAATAAGGGATGGCGTCATCGAACGGAATTACCTGAGGAACACCGGGAACACTATTTTCAGCATTACCTTTATAGATCAGAATTGGCATTTTCTCTTTAATAACATCTGCCGGACCACTTTCAAAGGCAGGAGCACTCCAGCTCGCCCCACCTGAAACTGAAACGACCTGGTTTGAAGCCGGAACACCTGAGTCTGCCATGACCTCACCACTTGCATCCAGAACACGGATCTGGGTCTGTGATAAAAAGGAAAGCCCATCAAGTTGATCCTGCAAAAGACCTGGCTGAGGTTCCGTTTGTAATACCTGTTCAAGCATGGGCTGTAAGGCAAACGCATTCCTGAGCATGTAATCCTGCTCCTGGCGGGCATAATAATTTTTCAGCACAAGCATCATCACAGAACCCAGCAGCAACGCTGCCAGCAATGCGATCACTCCGTAACTGGCTGGCAAACGCCAGCGAATGGAATTTCGATTCATGTTCATCACCATTTCATAAGCCTAACCGTTCTGTAGAGGTTGTCAAGGGTATCGCTGAAAACCTAAGGTTTTTGAAGATACACAGGATTGCTATACACCAACACCTCCGCAATAATTCGATCTCCACTCTTGCGTCCCCACACCATCACCATGGATTGTAAATTGTTGAGATCCTCAAGCGTGCCTGCCTCCACAGTTTGTTGTAATTCACGAGGGTCATTGCCTGATGGACGCCGGGCGGGAGGCTCGGTAGTATCATGATAGATGAGCGTTTCGGCTGTGATCACCACCTCAAACCTCAGACCACCACCGATACCCGCGGGCGAACCAGCGACTCCGTCCCCGCCTGGTCGATCGGATTCGATGATAATGATATTGTCCTGACGCTCAACGAATATACCTTCGACTTCGCGCGGTGTTTTAGGTAGTTCTTCTGCAGGAAGGATCGAAATCCCATCTCCCTCTCCCATGCTTCCGAACAGGCTCAGAGGTCCGACGCTGCTGTTGATCATCCTGCCAGCTATGAAGGCGGCAATACCTGTAACAATGATGATCACTCCCAAGCCAAGATAAAGCTTCTTGTTCTTCATAATTTCTCTGCCTGTAAATTTACGGTCTCTTAAACATCACAGGATTACTGATAAACAAGACCTCTGCGATAATTCTATCGCCACTTTTACGTCCCCATACGGTGACAAAGGATTGAGGTGTTAGATCGTCAAGCGAACCTTCGGCAACCGTTTGTTGAAGTACGACGTTCTCGCCTGAGGCAGGCGGCTGACTGGGAGGTTGAGTGGTCTCAAGATAAATAACTGTATCGCTTGTAATGACAACTTCAACCTGAGGTCCATCCTTTGGCGGACCAGATAGACCCGTTTCCGCGTCTTCGCTTCCTTCTTCAATCTTCAGAACAACACCACCGCTACCTGCCTTCATCGAAACAGTTGCGAGCACAATGGAATTATCATTCCGTTCAATAAAGCTCCCAATGCCATCTGGTTCCCGCGTTGGGAGTTCCGGCGCTGGCGTAATTTGAACGGATACAGACATACCACCATTCCCCATCGGCATACCGAATCCTAGCGGACCGGCCTTTTGATTGAACATCCGCCCGCCAATGAACGCGGCCACGCCTACGACGATAACGAGAATACTCAGAATGAGTATCATTTTTTTGTTTTGCATGATTGCTCCTTATATCATCGAGAACTATGGTATTTTAAACATCACCGGGTTGCTGATAAACAAGATCTCAGCAATAACTCTATCGCCAGTCTTGCGGCCCCACACGGTGACAAAGGATTGAGATGTGAGGTCATCGAGGGAGCCTTCCGCGACGGTCTGTTGCCAGACTTGAGTCTCTCCGGCAGTCGGCGCACTCGGCGGTTGAGTGGTCTCAAGATATATCGTTGTTTCGTTGCTGATGATGACTTCCACCTTTGGACCGTTATTATCTTTAGGAGAACCTGCCATAGCCTCACCTCCGCCATTTACTACGACAACCCCTTCCCCACCTGCATCCATTGAAACGGATGAGAGAATGATGGAATTGTCGTTCCGCTCTACAAACAATCCATGTGCCTCAGGTTGATTTGTCGGAAGTTCTGCCGCCGGTGTTATCTGAATAGAGACGGATCTCATTCCTTCACCGCCACCACCAAATAGCATACCGAACCCAAGCGGACCTGCCTCTCCATTCAACATCCTGCCACCGATGAACGCCGCGGCGCCTACCATCACAATGAGAATACCGAGAATAACGAACTGTTTTTTATTTTGCATATTTTGCTCCTATTTTTTGATTACTTCTTGATTGACTGAGGATCCATATAAAAGAGAACATCTGCAATGATTCTGTCTCCGCTGCGGCGACCCCAACGGAAAGAAAACATTGAGTATTGAGTTCGTCGAGAGTGCCTTCTTCTGCGGCCTGCTGTACGTTGTGAATTTCACCATTGACCGGAGCAGGAAACTCGGTGACGTCTTTGTAAATCCTGGTTGCACTTGTGACAACAATTTCAAGCGTGATGCCACTGTTTTCATCCATGGGCACTTCTCCTGAAACCCCTCCAACGCCCGTGCCAAAAGTGACAGCCTGCACAGTGATCGCGTTGTCTTTCCTCTCCACAAACGAGCCGGTGACGTCAGCCCGTGTGGCAGGGAGTTCAGGTGCGGGTGTTATGTCATTCATTGATATGGACACTTGCCCACTGTTCGGTCCGCCAAGTCCGACAGTTCCAACATTACTGTTGATCATTCTTCCAGCGATGAACGCCGCAATGACAATGAGGAGAATGACAATTCCTAAAATAATGTAAAGTTTCTTGTTTTGCATGGTTAACTCTATTTTCTTAACGCCGTACACTTGCACCGTACTGCGTTCGATGCAGTGCAGGTGTCGAAACCAACAGGTAACATGAGCGTTTTCGCTTACTGGTGGTTTCGATACACCCATCGCTGTCGCTCAGGTTTACTCAACCACCGAGTTATTAGTCAAATCTCAACGCATCAATTGTATCGAGCCGCGAAGCGCGGATGG
>JAXIPJ010000233.1:0-8339 GCA_045402985.1 Anaerolineales bacterium | reverse complement strand
CGAGCCGACTGGTTCTTGATATCCTTTTCCGTCCATGGCCCTGGCACGACGATCACCGGAGCAATACTGCCTAACTCTGCACTGAAAGGTTTAGTGAGCTGTGGCTGCCGCGCTTGCTTTCGCTCCCTGCCTTCTGTGCCTGAGCCAAAGACGATCGCCTCGAACGTCCGACCGGCACCGGTCATATGGATACTATCCACAGCCTTATGGTTACACAGATATCCGCCTTCTGCTGCACCACCGTATAAAATCCGCAAGTACCCGGCTTCAATGAGACAAGAGAACGCATCTCTAAGAATCGGCCCAAGGTACTCATTGACCGGATTCATTTTAAGCGCAACGACCTGCCCTTCAACAAATAGCTTGTATAAGGAGTCTTCCACGACCAAGGCGTCCATATTGCCAGCGCCCAGGACCAGGCAGACTCGCCCTTTCTTATCTGGCAGGTAGTAAAAAGATGCCTGGGGTATGCCATCCGCTTGCATTGAAACGGAGGGATCCATCCAGACTTCCGCTCGTATACCCGGTAGAGCGAATTGTTCCTTCCCGTTATAAGGCACAACCTGGACAACAACCTGTCCGTTTGGCCGCGTGGTCACTTTTCCAGGAATCTGTGGTTTCCCAAACTGAGCGATATCCTGCAATGCCTTCCGTAAGAATGGAAGATGCCGATACACCAGGATAAGGTTCCACCATTCTTCGCCTTCAGCCAGCGTTTCAGCATGGGCGTCTTTGGTGGCCATGCCTGCCGTAATCCAGCGCTCTTCAACCTTTGAGAAATCCTGTTTGATCTGGTCAAGCAGCGCAATCCGCCCGGGAATATCCAGCATTGCCCAATCGTTCTTGTGGGCCGTCAAAATGGATAGGGCCCGATCCATCTCGGCTTGTGAGCTTGTTGCCATGCGTCCTCTCCCTGTCTTAATGGAAGTTCCCACCAAAATTGTAGCTTTGACTGCGATTCGCTTCCGACGAGTTCGCAAACGAACTACTACTGCCGTTGAGGACCATAATTATAGGATTTTTCCCATGCAGGTCAAGCATGCGAAGGTTATTGAGACAAGTCCTAACGTTTGCGTGAAAATCCCGAATGGTCCAGAGCAATCCGCCCATCACAAAGTGCTGAAAGTGATAGTCACCTTACCTCATAAAAAAAGGTAACTTTTAGAGACGCCTGGCTTGTATATTACAATCTAACCATGATCATAAAGGGCTTAAGTTATGGTTAAGCGCACAAGCGTGAAAAGGGGCAGGCACGATGATTCAACGAGCACCTGACTTTTCATGGCACAATAAAAGATAAAAGGAGAAATACATATGCTGCTCCAGGATAAGACCACTATCGTATACGGAGGCGGCGGAGCTGTGGGGGGAGCTGTCGCCAGGGCATTTGCCCGGGAGGGATCTCATGTATTCCTTGCCGGACGGACTCTCGAGAAACTTGAGAACGTCGCCAGGGAGATCCATGCAAGCGGTGGCCAAGCGGAGGCGAATATCATCAATGCACTGGATCGTGATGCGGTCGACGCGCATCTCGCCGCGGTCGCCGAGCAAGCTGGGCCGGTGAGGCTGATGTTCAACGCGATTGATTGGGGTGAGACGCAGGGACAGGCATTGGTGGACATGACTTATGAACGTTTCTCCGGAGCAATCCACACCGCCCTGCAAACGTGGTTTGTAACTGGAACGGCGGCCGCGCGGCACATGGCGCAATATGGCGGTGGGACTATCATTGGCATCACCGCCAATGTCGCTCGTGCCCCCATTGCCATGCTCGGCGGATTCGGCGTCGCGGGTGCGGCTGTCGAGCACTTCCTGCGCCAATTGGCAGTGGAGATGGGGCCATCCGGCGTGCGGGTTTGCTATGTGCGCTCGGCAGGATCGCCCGATGCGCCCGGGGTTCGCGAAGCGTTCAAGCTGCGGGCTGCAGAGACCGGACTCTCCTTCGAGGAGGTCCTGCGTCAAGCTGATGCCGGCAGCCCACTCAGACATTTGCCCTGGTTATCAGAAGTCGCCGATGCAGCCGTGCTGTTGGCATCAGACTATGCCCGTGGCATGACCGCGACCCTGGCCAACGTCACCTGCGGGGCAATGCTCGACTGAGCCCACCAGTATTGCTCTCGGAGAAATACAGCCTATCTCATTCCTTTGCCTACTTTGGTTTATCTCTTGCTACAAACCTTCCGTTCCCTAATAAGAACTGAATGGCTTTGGTTACATTTCTATCAACCGAAGATTCGGTTTTTAAAGAACTGAAATATCGATTGATTTCCAGTTGTAAGGATGGGCGTAAGCTGTCAAACACTTTTTTTGCTTCCTTATTTTCCAGCAATGCCTTTTCAAATTTCGGGTGTATTGGAAAGACTCTCTCTCCAGGGTCGTACGCAATTTCAAAATTTGCCACATCCCCAACATCTTTTTTGGCTGCTTTTCGCATGGGAGTGTTGAGATACAACCGCCAGGAGCCACTCCACTTTATGAGCGTTTGCGTAAATTCATGTCCATCTATTTTCATTCTTACGGGAATTTTTCCTTTGTTTTTTCCTGCTTGCCTGAAAACTTCGTGCAACACTCTCTCAGGAAGAAATACAAAGGGATTGACGCCAATAATTTCGATTTTTGCTTTGAATTTGATCATGTCGATTTTCACCTATTCATGGAACTTTGCGCCACGCGACGAGTTTGCCAACGCAACGCGGCGCCCCACACTGCTAATGGACCCAGACTGCCGGTTGCCAACAACAAGACAATGAGGCGTGGGGCGAGATGGAACTCATCGGTGATGAAACCAGTTAGCCAGAGCGAAACGGATACAGCCAGCGTAAAGATCGCAAAATCAAAGGCAAATACACGTCCGAGTAGATGATCCGGTACGGACATTTGCAAGAGCACATCGCTATATGTCCAGTTGACGGATCCACCTATGCCGCGCAAAATACATCCCAGTAAAGCAATCGGCAGGGATGGTGCAACACCGACGATCAGCCACGCGAGTGGCATGCATACGAAACCACCCAGGATGGCGCGTCGCAACCAGACTAAACTCGAGTCGCCGAACTGATTTGCAATCAGCGGACCAATGACTGCGCCCACGCCAAAGGCGGTGAACATCAAGCCGAGGGTTGTCGCGCCTTCCTGTCCCTCTCGAAAGACGCTGGCTGCATACAGCGCGGCGATGATGTCAAAACTGCCAACTTGTCCCAGCGCTTTGACCAGCGTGACCAGCCCGATATCCAGATCTTTACGCACATAATGTAAGCCGTCCACAAAATTTTTCCAGCCGCTCTCCAGCATGTGGCCTGCGTCGGAACGAAATTGACCGGTGATGCTGAGTAGCAGGATTGCCGAGACCAGAAAACTTGCCGCATCCACAATGAGGGCGACGCGCACGCCAAAGAGGGAAGCAGTCAGCCCGCCGATCGCGCCTCCCAGGGTGAGCATGGCAGACCAGGTGATGCTGGCGAGTGTGTTCGCTTTGAGCAGTTCGTCATTCTCAACCAGGGCTGGGACCAGCGCGGCGCGTGCCGGTTCAAAAAATGTCGAGACGCTGAATTGCAATACGGTCAACACGTACAGAAGCCACAGACGCTCCGGGCGATCCACCAGCAAAAAGCAAAGGACGATTCCCGCGCGTAATACGTCGCTCAGGATAAGGATTTTGCGGCGGTCCAGGCGATCTGCAACAACGCCTGCCAAGGGTCCCAACAAAAACGGAGGCAAGGCGCGGGCGATAAAAAAGCCTCCCAAAGCCAGCCCGGAAGGGGCATAGCGATTAATGATGATTACTGAGGCAATTGTATTGAACCAGTCGCCGGAGAGACTGATGACCTGTGCCAGCCAGAGGGATCGAAATTTGGGTCGACGTTGAAGGAAGGAGAGGTAAGTGTTCACGCGGACAATTATATCTGCGCGATGAGGCAATTCATCTTGGCTTGTTTTCTATGCCCCAATAAATGTGAACTTTGAAGAATGAGCTGGAGCCAAAGGCTGCTTGATGAAATCTAAAGATCACAGAGAGAATCGAAGGAGGGTGACCAGGCTGGAACAGTATCCTGGAATTTGGTTCCTGCCGCGCGCAAAGCTTGAACCTTTTCGTTGACCTGTTCGGGCGTCAGAATAACTCCCGCTTCATGGTATACCCAATCGATGTCTTCCTGATAAGATCGCACCTGATCGCTGTTGATCTGGCCTCCATCAATAAGCCATAAATTGAAATTGATGGACATGGGTGCATCTGGATAATAATTTCCACTATGTTCCGCAGTTGATATGCCGTTTATAAAATAACGCGCCTTGCCATCTTTTACCTGCAAGACCAGCGTGTGCCAACCTTCCATGTTTTCGGTCTGGGAGTTACTCGCATTATCCGCCAGCCAGGGTTCGATCCTTACCGTTTCCCAGGTTGTAAACATGAATGTCATCGGCTCCAGGCCCCATCCGCCATTTGGCAGGTATTCAAAATCCGTCTCACTATAATCAGGTTTCAGTGCCTCTTCATATGGAGTGATGGCATAGAACGTTTCAACAATTTGATCGCCATCGGGACCGGAAGTCGGCCCGTTAGTGAAATAGACTCGTGCCGCGTATGTGCCCTCAAGATACTTGCGCTGATGACAAATCTGTGTCTGGAATGTGTTTGCATTGGTCCCATCCGTGGAGGATGTCATCCGCAAAAGACGATTGGTCGGGATCTGAGTATCATCCACAAATGAAACGTTTTCGGGTAGAAACGTTGCACCAGGGACACCTGGCCAGCCTGCCTTTGCGCGGAGTATCCAGCCATTGGCTGTCATTTCATCCTGAGCAGAATAATCGAAATCATCAAACAGGGTGCTAGTATGTTCCTCCGTTGGAAGAATTGTTTCCGACGGTTTTGGAAGAGGGGCGTTTGTTGGCGTAGGAAGGGGTAAAGTCGCTTCAGGGAGTGATTGGGTTACCGAGGGGTTACTTTGAGAAACGCAACCATTAGTCAAAAGCAATAATAGTGTGGAGAACCAAATGATCTTGCTGAGTGATTTCATTTTGACCTCCTGCAAAAATGAGAACTAAATTCAGTATACATTACTCTCTTCGAAACAGCATCTGGACGCTTGCTGCCATCACATCATCGCTTGCATGAATTTGTCTAGTTTTGCCTGTCTTTTTACGCGGTGGATTGGCCCCTGTGTTATAATCTTACTAGTAAGAAAGGAGAGAAATATGGAAACTTTAGCAACCACTCGTATGTCATCGAAGGGACAGGTTGTGATCCCTGAGTCCATTCGCAAGCAGCTTGATCTCAAGGAGGGAGCACAATTCCTTGTTGTTGGTGATGAGGACGTTGTCATTCTGAAAGTAGTCACTCCGCCTGACATAAACGAATTCGATGCCCTGATCAAACAAGCGCGCAAGCAGGCAAGGGACGTGGGATTAAGACCCAAAGACATTACGTCAGCCGTCGCCAGGGCGCGCGGTCGTAAATGAAAATCCTTCCGGACTTGAAGGTTGTGATGGACACCAATGTGTTCGTCTCAGGCGTCTTCTTCAGCGGGCCTCCCTATCAAATCCTCAAAGCCTGTCAAACTTGAGGAATCCGTTTGTGAAGATCCCGACGATGACAAGTTCTTTGCCTGCACACTAGCAAGCGGGAGCAGGGTCATCATCAGCGGAGATAAACATTTGTTGAGAGTTTCAGGCTATGAGGGAATTGAGGTTTTGAAGCCGCGTGAGTTTGTTGATAGATTTTTGGGTTGAAGAAGTTGGATAAGTCCATGCTGATTTAGCCGAGTTTGAATAGTCACTATCCAGGCAGAGAAGTGTTGGGGTGGTGCATGCAATCAGGGCTTCATTGTGCGGGATGCGCGGAAGAATTCGTGAAAGCCACCACTGCGCTGCTTATCAGGAGCAGGTATGCAGGAGCGTATCGCCGCTGGCATGGAAGAAGACATGCATGAGCATTTTTTGAGGGGAGATTCCTGCCAAAGTAATAAGATTTACCCAGTCGTTGAGCGGTTCAGCTTATCTTATAGTGAAGTTGGTGGACGATCCTTTCACCCGCGCATTTGCTGGATGGCATCGTAAACATGGTCACGGGTCAGGCCAGTTCCTTCCAGGAGCCGGACAGCCGGCGTATTGTTTTCACTGAAAATCGCCAGGAAAAGGTGCTCGTTAGAAATAAGTTCATCCTTCAGTCGATTGGACTCCTCAATGGCCAGATCGATAATTCGTGGCACACGCGCTGTGATAGCTATCTGTCCTGGTCCGGCGTCAACGATATCGCCTTTGGGGCGGGTACGTAGGATAGTATCCAGCTCTTCGGAGAGCGCGTTTGCGTCTACTTTTAGGAATTCCAGGAGTTGAGATATGCCACCTTGCGGCTGTTCAATTAGAGCAAGGAGCAGGTGTTCAGTATCGATTTGGTTGTGGCTGTAGCGCTGCATGATCTCAGCCGCTCGCTGAGCAACTTCCTGGGCACTCTGGGTAAACCGGTCAAACCTGATCATAATTGTTTCCATCCTTCCGCATCCCTAATTAGGAATGCTCAGTGATTACAACTCGCATGATAAGCACTTTGAACGCATATGGTCTATCCTCCATTTTAACTAATAACAGAAAGAGATTCGAATGTCTGTCATCGTTTCTGCAACGACTGGATTTCCGGAATATTACTACCCGCAAAACACGCTGCTCACCGCCGCACAACAGGAGTGGACGCGGAAGCGGGCCTCCATCTTGAATCCCCTGGAGCAGTTCTACACCAACGTAAAAGTAAAAGGCCGCTACCTGGCCTGGCCCTCGAACGCTATAAAAATCCCGCAACGTTTGAGGAACGGAATAACGCCTATATTGTGAACGCGATATTCATCAAATACTGGGCAATCGCGACAGCACCTTACGCCTCCCTATGAACAGATCCATCTCGATGAACCTGGATGGACTCTACAAGCGCACGACGGTCAGTTTTCAGCCGTCGCTTCCTTCGGTCGGAAACGGGTCGCTGATCTTCATCGGGCGGAAGATTTCACTCGGCGGTATTCACCTAAAATGATCCTGTTTTAACATCTCCCGCACGTTTGAGGGTGGCAACGATCACTCCACTGGGCGAAGTTTTAGAATCTACCAGTGTAAAGGCAGCAGGAATAGTCCCTTTATCAAACAAGCGTTTTCCCAACCCGAGAGTCACAGGAAATATTTTGAGCCAAAATTCATCCACCAGGTCATGCTCCAATAACGTCTGAATGAGCTCCCCACTGCCATGCACCTGTAAGTCAGGACCCTCTCCTCCTTTGAGCCTCTTGATTTCATCCGCAACGTTCCCCTTTAAAAAGACCGATTTGCTCCACTGATGGGATGTCAGCGTATTCGAAGCCACATACTTTGTCGCTTTGTTGATCTCAGGACCCTCTTCCACATGCTGCGGCCAATAGGACGCAAATATCTCAAACGTTTTTCTACCTAAGAGTAGATCAAAGGGCTGCCCCATCTGCTCCGTCATGACATTGCCCAGAAACTCATCAAAGTATGGAACGGTCCAGCCACCATGCGTAAAGTTACCGCTGGTATCTTCTGTCGGCCCACCAGGTCCCTGCATGACGCCATCCAGTGAAACAAAAGTTAGAACGATAATTTTTCTCATACAAATTATTCTACCAGAAGTGACCCCGGGTCGGCCACCGTTATGGCGCCGAGTTGACGATGGGCTCGAGCCATCGTTCCTGAAATGTATCGATCAAAGCAATGTTTGGATCTTCGGGGTTATAAATGATCGGCATGGCCTTGCCCATCCAGCTTTTGCCAATGGGTTTGTAATAGGCATTGCTTGTTACGAAATATGTTGATCCGTCCGCTTGAAAACTGACCGTGAGTTTATAACTGGTGCTGGGGAAGTTCGCCCTGCCGCTGGAAAATTCCTCCACACTTGTCACCGTACCGGTTGTCGTTGCCCCACGGGCTGCCAGAGAAAGGCTCTTCACCAGGCTGTCGACACCTTCTCTGGCAAAGAGATACCACAGGCCACCCACGCAGGCACATCCAATGCAGGTGATGAGGACCGCGATGACGCCGATGCGTCGTGCGGGGCCTGTCCATCCTTCATTGTGGCTGTGTTGTTCATGTTGTGCCTCACAGGATATGGATTTTGATACGCGTCGTAATCTTATCAAGGAGTTATCGAGTTATAAAATTTTGTGGCATCTTTGAAAGGGTGTAGGTATAGAAATGCCATCATCACATCATCTTAGGGATTTCACCCCTATACCTGTATCTATGGATACGATATGATTTATGGACAAAGAAAGGATGGACAGGCCCCGCACGACGCATCGGCGTGATCATCGCGGTCCTAATCACCTGCATTGGATGTG
>JAXIPJ010000055.1:0-9709 GCA_045402985.1 Anaerolineales bacterium | reverse complement strand
CAACGCGTGAACAAAGTGTGCATCACTCTTACAGGTGCTGACACTCAATCCATCGGATGCGGGCGGAATGGCTCCAGCTCGCGTACCGTAAATGGAGTCTCCATGAACATTCAACCATTTGCCCAGCGCCCGCAAACGTTCGGCATGAACGGGCAAAATTTCGCCGAGCGCAGTCGGGCCGACATTGAGCAGGTAATTGGCACCGACGCTGGCGGCTCTGGCCAGCGTCCGAATTAGGTGTTGCGATGACTTGTGGTTTTCATCCTGGTCGTTCACTCCCCAGCTATCGTTGATGGTCATGCAGACTTCCATTGGCAATTTTGAGATAGTCGTGGTGTTGAACCCTGCCGTGTTCTGTCCAGGCAAATCCTGCTCGAATCCCTGCACATCCTCACCCGGAAGTGGTTCAGCGTGGCGGTTGTTCACAACAACCGCGTCGGGTTGAAGGGTGTGGATCATATCGTACAACTTCTCGTATTCGAACGAACCGCCCGCGGCAAAGTAGGCATTATCATCGTTCAATAAATGATTTGGCCAGTCGCCATCGAACCAGATACAGGCGATCCCACCGAACTGGGTGCACAGTTCACGCACCTGTCCGTGCAGGAATTCCAGATAGTCATCCCATGCCAGTCCACTCTCTTTCTGGAAACGATAGGCAGGATGATGCCAATCGAGAAGGGAACTGTAAAAGCCCAGCCTGATATCACCGCGCCGGGCGCAGGCATCGGCCAGTTCCCGCAGCGGATCGCGCCCGAACGGTGTGTTGGTCACTTTGTAATCGCTCAGCGCGGTATCGTACATACTGAAGCCATCGTGGTGACGGCTGGTGATGACGATGTACCGCTGTCCCGCGTCCGCTGCGATACTCACCCATTCATCAGCGTTGAACTTCACCGGGTTGAACTGCTGAATCAGCGCCTCATACTCCTGCACGGGAATCTTTTCGTTGTGCATGACCCATTCGCCACGCGCCAGAATGGAGTACAAACCCCAGTGGATGAACATACCGAACCTGGCATCTTGAAACCACTGTAATCCCTCAGGAGAAACCTGTTTCATGAGTTATGAATTTCCTTTCTACGATGAATCCTATCTGTTAGTGGGCAGTCGATAAAGTTAATCACCGATAGTTGCTCAACTCACACGCGCCGCATATTCCGGGATGACGGTGAATGACAACAGGCGCCAGATTTCTTCCCTTATCCTATCATACACCTCATCAGCTGGGGTCCCCTCCCAGGTGCTAAAGCCAAACAATAGACTCCATCGGTAGAAGTCCCATATTCTTCATTTACTTGATATCAAGGTACTCTAAGAACTGCATCAAGTCTTTAAGATCATGTAAATACTCCCCGATCCCATGCCAAACGAAAAGAGCGACTCGAAGTGAGTCGCTCTTCATTTTCAGCCGCCATTGCCAGCGGGCGGACTTCCCGATCAAGCCGTTTGCCGAGTTGATCCTCAGCAATGTCAAGATCGTACGGTGTTTGCAGCCCCACCCAAAATTGAGGAGAGTTTCCAAAGAAACGCGCTAGACGCAAGGCGGTGTCGGCAGTGATGGCGCGCTTGCCGAGTACGATCTCGTTAATGCGGCGCCCGTCCACGCCAATATCAATAGCCAGGCGGTTCTGACTCAGGTTCATAAGGTTGATGAATTCATCCAGTAACACCTCGCCGGGGTGAATTGGGGAGAGCTTACTCGTCATTTTTACTCCTTCGAATGGTAATGCGTGATTTCAACATTAAACGTGTCACTGCCACTCAAAACAAATTCGCCATTGATCGTTAATTCGGATGCAATTCTGTCACCCATTATCATGAACGGATTGCGAAAGGGGTATTCATTCAGGTGCTATTTGGGGCATCAAATACAAAACGGTCTCCCTGGAATCGTACCCCAGACCGTTTTACGAAATACTCTTCAAATTTCAAGTCTCAGGAAATGTTATCAAGCATTTCGTTCCATAGAGAACTCAATCCTAATCGAGTTACCCATTGATCAATATAATTGAAATCGAGCTGGTCTTTCTTGGCTAGGAGAATCGCGGCAATATCGCGGGAATGTTTCGACTGCTGACTCAACCCGAAATAGATGAGCTTATATAAGATCAAGTCTTCGGGCGAGTGGATATACACCTGCCCAATCGGAGGTCCATAATCAACACGTTCGCGTCGTTGAAATGCACTCTGCCGCAGTTCATCCCCGTCCCGAACTGGATATAAATCAGCTTTGAGTCCACTGTACATATGGATCGCATTGATGGGGATATCTGCCCGGTCTTCGAGAATCGAATCCAATATAATCTCTGCTGGAATGAGCATGTCCCTCTTTTCCAGTTCCTTTGAAAGCTTGTTTATCGCTTCAATGGGAATGTTGACAACGAGATCCAAATCCTGCGTCGCGCGCGGCTCTCCCCATGCCCACTCGGCTATGGCTCCTCCGATCAAATAGTCAACGCCAGCCGCTTCGAGTGCCTCGATCACCAACTTGAGGAAGCTAGCAATGTCCAAGGGTCGATCATTCATGGCTTGTAAGCTTGCTCCAATGCCCTCCGATTGGCTTCGTACACAGATAGTTCCGGATGTTCGTGGCGAATTCGGTAAGCCACCACCTTCCGGGCTGTATCGCTAATGGAACACCCCTGATAAAAGCGCTCAGCCGGGGACAGCCTATGATAAATGTCAATTTGACGCTGGTCAACTTCGGCCGCGCTACTTTTCAACACCTGTTTGAATTGGGAGGACAACGCCGCCTGTCCCTGCAGATAATAGCCTGGTTGCCCTCTATTTCGACTATATAGCAATGGAAAGCCCGCGACCTTAAGGGACTCCTTCACGACACGCATATCCCGATAAAAAGTATCCTGCCATGCAGAAAATCCAAAACAGTTTTTTCCCAATCGGAATTCAACCCTCGCGATTAATTGGGCCCTCGTAAGGTAGCGTTCATGCCACAAGATATTCAGCAAGGCAATACGTCGAGCTGTCGTGAGATCTCGCTGTATCGCATCTTGAATAATGATATCTTTTGCTTTGGAGGGTAGAGTAGAGTTAATCATGCTCTGAACTATTATACCTGATTTATGAATCAGTTTTGCAGGGTTTTTAAGAATGACTTATGGGATAAGCCACTAACCACACGGGTAGGCGATTAGTAACACAGCCTTACTTTGCAGCAAGCCGGAGAATTTCAAAAGAGTCGGTTTCGGTTGATTGACAGCTATGGGATTTCCTCATAAAATACACACTTCATAAAATATTTAGCAAGTAAAATATTTAGTTTGTAAGTAAATATCCTCGAAATAAAAAGGTTGTCTCGCCATGAAAGAAATAACATCGTTAGCTCTGACGCGTGAGCTATTCCAGCTCATGAAACAATTTCCCCGCCCGAAATTAAAGCAAAGCTCAATCGATGGCTTGACGCGGAGTGAATATGAATTGTTGGTGATGCTGGTGATGAGTCTCAATGAAGACAAGAAGGCATTTACAGTTACCGAAATAAGCAATCTCTTACAGATCACGCCTGCCGGTGTTACCCATCTGATCAATCCGTTGGAACAGGCAGGATACATAGAACGCCTGCACGCTCCAAATGACCGTCGTATCGTTTTGATTGGACTTACCGAGAAGGGAACGAAAGTTGCAGAAGCTCTTATTTCAGAGGTTCAAGACCAGTTGATAGGTCTGGTCAATCATCTGGGGGAAGATGACAGCAAGACATTAATTCGTTTGATGGCCAAGTCGATTGAGTTTTTCGCGTCGCAATTTGAAAATTGAAAAAGTTTTATTTATAGCTTGCTGGTCTTTACTCAACCAGCCGAGTAATCAAAAAAGAAGGAATACACTATGAAGAAAAAGCTTTATAACTTGATGATGTTGATGGGGGTTGTTGCATTGGCCATCGCTGCCTGTGGAAGTCAACAAACAGCGGAGACTCAGCCACCCGCTGTGCCAGTTTCCGTTAAGCCAAATGGCATTATTGCGGAAGGAAAACTCAAACCCGGGCAGGCTGCGAATCTTTCATTCCAAGTCCGCGGCATGGTTGAAGAGGTCAACGTAAAGATCGGCGACCAGGTGAACAAGGGAGATGTGCTTGCGCGTCTTGCGAATGCGAGTGAGGCGGAAGCGCAGTTGGCTACCGCGAATCTTGAACTGATCGGTGCCCAACAGGCGCTCGACGACCTGCTGGAAACCTCAGGTGCTAGTCTTGCGCAAGTCGTCATTGACTTGAAGGAGGCAGGGGAAGTCTATGATAAAGCTGTTGATTATCTGCAGTATCTCCAAGATTCCAAAAAGGTTCCTCAAACAGAAACACGCGTCTTCCTGATCCAAACATGGAAAGGATACGAGTATCAATACAAGACCAAGAATTTCAAAGGTCCGGCTCCAGAGGATTGGATTATTGAGGCAGAGAATGATCTGGCATTGAAAAAAGCCAATTTCGAAGAGTTGCAGCGTACCTATGATCGCATGAAAGAGGGCGCAGATAAGGATCAACTGGCTTTGCTGGAAGCGCGCCTGGAAAATGCAAAGGCGCAGGTCGCGGCAGCTGAATCGAATCTGTCCAATTATGTGCTCACCGCGCCGTTCGATGGCGTTGTGGCAGATGTGGCTGCCGAAATTGGCGAGCAGGTTGGGGCCGAGTCTCGAGCCGTGAGCATTGTCAATACTTCTTCATGGGTTATCGAGACCACGGACATCACCGAGCTCGAAGTTGTTGATGTGGCTGTCGGCCAGAGTGTCACCTTTACTGCCGATGCGCTGAGCGATGTCACAATGAATGGCGAAGTCTCCGAGATCAGCCAATCTTCATTTGTAGAAAACGGCGATGTTATCTACACCGTCCGCATCGCGGCGAACGATGTTGATCCTCGCATCAAATGGGGCATGACCGTCGAAGTGACATTCGAACCGCTCGAATAGCATTTGAAATTGTCCGTTTT
This sequence comes from Anaerolineales bacterium, assembly GCA_045402985.1. Classification (GTDB taxonomy): domain Bacteria; phylum Chloroflexota; class Anaerolineae; order Anaerolineales; family Villigracilaceae; genus Defluviilinea. The sequence goes on along the minus strand of JAXIPJ010000055.1, from coordinate 4,763 downwards.
TATAAATAGAAGCAGCAAGATAAAGTAATCATGACTGGTAATCATCAAAACATCATCATCCAAATGCAGGATGTAGTTAAGACCTACAGCACAAGTGATGTCCCTTTTGTGGCACTCGATCATGTCAATATCGATATCAAGCAGGGCGAATTCCTTGGGATCACAGGCAAATCTGGCGCGGGGAAAACTACACTGCTTAATATGATCGCAGGGGTGAGCAAGTTGACTTCCGGGAATATCATGTTTCATTGGGTAGAGAACGGATCATCCTCACCCTCCATCCCTATTCACTCTCTCAATGAAGACAAACTTGCCCAATGGCGCGGTGAAAACATCGGGATCATTTATCAATCCTTCGAACTGATGCCCACCCTCAGTTTGGTAGAGAACGTGATGCTGCCGCCTGACTTTTTGGGCGCGTATCATCCAACCGTAAGCAAAAAGAGGGCGTTCGAATTGCTGGAAATGGTTGAGATTGCTAATCATGCCTATAAGATTCCCGCGCATATTTCAGGTGGACAAAAACAACGCGTCGCGATCGCCCGAGCCTTGGTCAACGACCCACACCTGATCATCGCTGACGAACCGACTGGCAACTTGGATAGCGTCACGGCTGAGACCATTTTCCAGATCTTCGAAAAGCTCGTTGCGCAGGGGAAAACGATTGTGATGGTGACGCATGATGAAAGTTTCGCACCTCGATTCAGCCGACGATTACATATCACGGATGGTGTGGTGACCGAGCCTTCAAAAAACGGGACCGACTCCCAGGTCAAGAAAGAAGCGGTGATTGAGTTAGTCCATACCCAAAGGCAAGAGTCCGCTCGTATCCAAATTGATTCCGCGCCGAGGGCAAATCATCAAGACACGCCAGCTATCGTTTTGCGTAACGTGGAAAAGGTTTACGAAAACGCGGCGGGAAAATTCGTTGCGCTGAAATCCATCAACCTGCAATTGAATTACGGGCAGTTCATTTCCATTGTAGGGAAGTCCGGGTGTGGAAAATCCACGCTGCTAAATATGATCACGGGTATTGACCATCCCACCGCCGGGGAAGTGCTCATCGGCAATGAACATATTTATAAGATGAGTGAAAGCAAACGCTCCCTGTGGCGTGGGAAAAACTTGGGGGTTGTGTTCCAGTTCTTTCAACTGTTGCCAACTCTGACCCTGTTAGAAAACGTGATGCTCCCAATGGATTACTGTAATCTTTATCCTTTTTACGAACGCCCCGAGCGCGCAATGGAATTGCTCACAATGGTCGGGCTGGAAGATCAGGCGCATAAACTCCCGACCGCCGTTTCCAGCGGACAACAGCAGAGTGCTGCGATCGCGCGTGCATTGGCAACGGATCCGTCCATTATTTTGGCTGATGAACCCACAGGTAATCTGGATTCGCGCTCGGCGGACAATGTGCTCAATTTGTTTGAAAGTTTGGCAAGAAAAGGCAAAACAATTTTGATCGTTACACATGACCCGTCAATTACACAACGAACTGACCAAACGATCATCCTCTCAGATGGCGAGATCATTGATCGGACCGTGGCGCGGGCTCTGCCTTTCCTGTCACACCCGCAGATGCTGGCAGCAACGAAACAGGCAAAGAAACAGAAAGTTGCTCCTGGAGCAACCATTCTCAAGCAGGGAGAAGCGGTTGAACATTTCTTCATGATTGAGTCTGGCGAAGTAGATATTGTCGCGACGAATGATCAGGGCAAAGAAATGCAATTGGCACGTTTGGGGCACGGACAATTCTTTGGCGAAGTTGAATTAACACAGGGCGGTCATTCTATTGCACATGTGCAGGGAGCAAATCACGGCGCGGAACTGGCACTATTACCCAAGGAAATATTTTATGAACTCATTGATGGATCACCGTTAACCCGCCATGCCATTCATGACATCGCCACAACGCGACTCGCTGAAAATAGAAGAAGGAAGACTGACCGATGAATGGTGAAATAAAACCTAATATGCTGAAGCCGCGCTGGAGCAAGGTATTCTCCGATCTGTGGGATGACAAAACACGCACCGGTTTGGTTGTCGCTTCCATTGCAGTCGGTGTCTTTGCCATCGGCATGATCATCAGCTCTTATGTAATCCTGAGGGAAGATATCAACCATAGTTATGTGGCTGTGAATGCGCCAAATATTGAGGTCAGGACGGATCCCTTTGATAAGAGTCTGGTTCGGGTTATAGAAAGAATACCTGGCGTGGATGAGGTGGAGGGTCGGCGCATCCTTGAGGTCAAGGCGAAGCGAGGTGAAGAAAACTGGCAAAATCTGAGGCTTGTCGTCCTCTCCGATTTTGCAGGTAACATCAATCATCTCTCTCCCATTGAAGGCACGCAATTCGTCGCTGAAGATGAAGTCATCCTCAGCCAGGACAGTAGGCATCAGACGGGGTATCATCCCGGTGATACCATCGTAATTGAACTTCCTGATGGTTCAAATCATGAACTTACAGTTGTCGGGTTGGTTACCGATCAAATGACATCCAAGCCGGAACCAAATGTAACAAACAATGCCTACATTACTTTAAAAACGCTGAGATCGTTTGGGCAGGAAAGTTATTTTAACCAGCTCTATATCACAGTAGATGGCGACGGTAGTAATCGTGAAATCATTGCAGGCATTGCCGGCGCTATCGAAGATAAAGTAAAGAAGAGCAAACGGGACGTCTATCGGCTGGAAGAAAGCCTTTCTAATGAACATCCAATGACGGACTCGGTCCTGGCTGTCATTGGCGTGCTGGGCGCACTGGGCAGTCTGGTCACGATCCTGAGCAGTTCGCTCATTATCAATACGCTCAACGCTTTATTAACGCAACAATTGCGCCAGATCGGCGTGATGAAATTGGTTGGGGGACGCAGTATTCAAATTATGGGGATGTATCTCACGCTGATCATTGCTTATGGTTTGGTTGCACTTGCCATTGCTGTGCCGCTTGGCGCGCTCGCGGGCTATGGTCTTGCCTGGTTTATAACCAGTTTGATGGGGGCCGTGCTTCAAGGGTTTCGAATCATCCCGGCCGCTGTCGTGACTCAGGTTCTGATTGCCATCCTGATTCCATTGGGGGCGGGATTCTTCCCTGTCAATAGCGGTGCCAAAACCAGTGTTCAGCGTGCCATCAGCAATTATCGCCCCGGCAGTCAATCAAAGAAAAGCACTTCCTTCCAACTCGATGCCAAATGGAGCAGCTGGATCTCGCGCCCGATCCTGCTCTCGTTCCGAAATACGTTTCGCAAGCGGGGACGCCTGCTCCTGACCATTTTTACTCTTACTGTCGCTGGAGCGGTTTTTATCGCGGTCTTCAACGTGCGCGATTCGATGACAGGTGTTATGGATCAACTTATGCAACACTTCCTGGGCGATGTGACTTTGAGTCTTAGCCGCTCGTATCGTGTGGACAAGGTTGAGCAGGCACTGCTTGAGATACCAGGCATAAACGGCGTGGAGGGATGGGGCGGCGCCGCGGGCGAGATTTTGGATGAGAACGATAATGTCGTCACTGACCTTAGCATCTCGGCCCCGCCTCAGGATACTCAGTTGCTTGATCCTGAATTTGTGGCAGGTCGCTGGCTGCTGCCGAACGAAGAAAAATCCATCGTGGTCTCCGATACCATTTACAATTTTTACCCGAATCTCAAACCGGGCGATACGTTGACCGTAAGACTCACAGGACAGCGAGAAGAAGAGTGGACGGTCGTAGGGATATTCCGCTTTGTGGATATGCTTGGGGACCCGATGGCGTACGCGAATTTTGAATTTATTGCCAACCAGATCCACCTCCCTAATCAATCCGCTTCATATCGTGTTATCACCGAAAACCATGATGAAGCATCTCAACGCGAAATAACCGCGCTGATAGATAGTTATCTCAGCGACCAGAATTTTTCGGTTCAAAGTGTGCAATCCGGGTATCTGTTGCAGGCGAATGCGACCCAGGCTGTCAACACATTGATCAGCTTCCTGTTGATCATGGCCGTCTTGACTGCGTTGGTTGGCAGTATCGGCTTGACCGGTACGATGAGCATCAATGTGTTGGAACGGACACGTGAAATTGGCGTGATGCGAACCATTGGCGCAGTGGATACAGTCATCATGCAGTCCGTCATCATCGAAGGGCTTGTCATCGGTCTGATCACCTGGCTTTTGGCGATTGGTGTGTCGTTTCCCATCAGTTCCTTCCTGCTTACAATTATCGGAGAATCCATGATGGGTTCAGCAATGACCTTGAGCTTTACACCGTTTGGTATCCTGCTCTGGCTGGGTATCGTCATCGTCCTTTCGATCTTCGCAAGCATCCTGCCTGCCCGAAGTGCTGCACGGCTGACGATCAATGAAGTGCTGGCTTATGAATAGTTGTTTATCCTTACCCGGCCATCGTACTGATAGTGATGCTTGTTGTTACATGAACACATAATATTTTCAGATTTGCAAAACTTTTCTGGAGGTGTATTGATGAAAACAATAGCAGCTTTTGGTGCATCGGGGCGCACGATCATGGGGGAGTTTTTAGGAATGTTATCCCAAGGTTCAAAACCTGAATCATTCTCGCCCAATGATTCCGAGCATGATAACGGGGAAGCCTGTATTTCAAATATTAGTCCGCGCGAACGATTGAAACGATTGATCGGCGGTGTCATTCCGTTTGTGCTCGCTCTTGGCATTCTAACCTGGCAGATCTCGACGGATGTTGATCGTCTGTGGCGACTGCCGTTGTTTATTCTTTTCGTGTCGGCTGCTTCAGGCTTTTTTCAA
>JAXIPJ010000184.1:0-16068 GCA_045402985.1 Anaerolineales bacterium | reverse complement strand
ACGCACGGAAAGACTGTGACTTTTGAGTCCGAAGCCTGCCAGTGAGGAGGCTTTGAAATGTGCGAGCAAAGTCTCTTCGCATTTGCCGGGTTCAAACCTCCAGGCTGGGTAGGGAGTTTGATGCCCGAGGATATTGTCGTTCAATTTCTGATTATCAGGGAACAGGATCTCGGCAGGATGCAAGCGCGTCAGTTCGGCGCGCAAAGCCTCCAGCGGAAGCTCAGTAACGGCGAATTCTCCAGTAGTGATATCGGCATATGAAACGGAAGCAGTCGCGCTGAGCGGAGACGAAGCATCCAGCACCACTGAGGCGAGGTAATTATTCGAATCCCCAGGCAGGAGTCCCGGTTCGGTCACAGTGCCAGGGGTGACCACACGCACGACTTTGCGCGGGAAGAGTCCCTTAATGGGCATATCACCAACCTGTTCACAGATGGCAACGTGATATCCCTTTTCGATCAGGCGGGCAAGATAATTTTCGACGGCATGGTATGGGATGCCTGCCAGCGGGGCGCGTATGCCTTTGCCAATGTGGCGGGAGGTGAGGACGATATCGAGTTCGCGGGCGGTGATCTCCGCATCTTCGTCGAAGGTTTCGTAAAAATCTCCGAGACGAAAAAATAAAATCGTATTTGGATATTCGCGTTTGATCTCGAGATATTGTTGGCGGCTGGGGCTCAGGTCATCGGTGGGCATGGCATGATTTTACTATGGCTGGGTGTCCTGGGCTATAATTCATGAGAAATTTTTGGAGGAGCATAGCATGTATAAACTTGTTTTGGTGCGTCATGGACAGAGCGTTTGGAATCTCGAAAATCGTTTTACCGGCTGGACTGATGTGGGTCTCACCGAGTTGGGCAGGGCAGAGGCACTTGAAGCTGGAAAATTACTCAAGGCAGATGGCTATATTTTTGACGTGGCATACACCTCTGTTTTGAAGCGCGCCATCCACACGTTGTGGATCATTTTGCAGGAAATGAATCTCGAATGGATCCCGGTTACAAATGCATGGCAGGTGAATGAGCGTCATTATGGGGCGCTGCAGGGGTTGAACAAATCGGAAATGGCTGAGAAGTTCGGCGAGGAGCAGGTGAAGATCTGGAGACGAAGCTATGATGTACCACCTCCTGCCCTGGACTGGACGGATGAACGTCACCCAAGATTTGACCCGCGTTACGCATCATTATCTCCCGAACAAGTGCCGGCCACCGAATCGCTGAAGATCACGCTGGAACGTGTGCTCCCTTACTGGCACTCAACGCTGGCTCCCGTGATCAAATCGGGTAAGCGTGTGATCGTTGCCGCACACGGGAATAGCATCCGCGCGCTGGTGAAATATCTCGATAATATTTCAGATACTGATATCCCTGAAGTGAATATCCCAACTGGCTTACCGCTTGTTTATGAATTTGATGAGCACTTGAAGCCGATCAGGAATCATTACCTCGGCGATGCTGAAGAAGCTGCAAGGAAGGCCGCGGCAGTGGCGAATCAGGCAAAGGCAAAGTAAAAAGTTCATGCCTGGAGTCCGGTCCGGATCAGCTTGCTTTGCCCCGTTAAAAGTCCATATAGAGATTTTCCTGTATGCTGGTTTCTGTTTATGTTAGATATGTTACAGCAAATGTTCTTTTGGATCACAACCCTTTTTATTGCTTGTTTTTCTTTGCGAATATATACGCCCTTTGTGTCGCAACTTCCACTTCGGCGTTTGGTTCACGAACCAGGGTTTCCTCCAGTTCAAAACCCGCTTCGTTTAGCCAGGACTCCATTTCAGTGGGTAGGTAAAATGCAAAGTCCAGATTGACCGGCTTCTCCCACCAGTCATCCAGATGTTTGATCTCGGTGCCAATGTGAAATGTAACTAGCAGAATGCCGCCTGGTTTGAGTACGCGCTTCATCTCACGCAATGCCTCCACGATTTGTTTGCGCGGGATGTGAATGATGCAATAAAAGGCCGCGATGCCGCCCCAGGAATTATCCGCATCTGGCAGGGATAGCATATTCCCCGGGTGAAAGTGGATCTCCGGGTTCAAACGCTGCGCCTCCGCAACCATGTTGGCGGACAAGTCCACGCCGAGTGTATCAACTCCCTGACGATGCAAATAACGCGCGATCTGACCCGGACCACAACCCATATCGCAGATGGGACCCAAATCTCCGACTTCGCGCGCCAGATGGTGAAGGCAGTCACGGTCAAATGGTTTGTCATCCATTTCGTCTTTGAACTTCTCACTATATTCAACGGCGACGCGATCATAACTGGTTTGAGTATTTTGGATGGTTTTGTTCATTTCAGGCACTTTCTCGCTGTATCCAATTCATTTCCATAATTTTAGCTTACATCAAATATAGGATTTGATCGACGCAATTAAATCAAACAAGCAGTCAACGCGACTGCCCGTTTCTTATGAAGAATACTGTGCAAGTCACTGGCGCGCGGCAGCGATGGCATCCTTTATTTGCCCGGCGTGAGCGGTGAGATGAAAGTTGGGTTGCAGCAAGCTAAAGCCGAAGCGATAGTAACTGCCTTTATTTGCCATGAATTCTTCCGGCAGGAAGGACGCATAGGCAAGCGTCTCTTCTCCAGTGCGACGCAGCGCATCCAGCATGAGCGCGACAGATGGATTTGCTGCCACGGTTGCCTGTACCTGGGCGTTGATATTACTTCCGAAGCCATCGGCAACGCGTTCATAACCATCGATCAGATCGGTGAGAAAAGTCTGGTTGGCGCGTTCTCCGTGAATGAGATGGGCAACAATCTCCAGCGCGCTCCACTCCTGTGGATCTGGTCGCGCCATAGCTTCCTCATCGCTGACGCCTTCGAAGCATTTCTCTACTTCTGCCAGCCCCGCCTCATAGAGTTCTCGTGCAGATTTTACGAGCGTCTCCGGGTCAAATGGGACCTCTGGCATAGGCCGCTTGCTCAACTCCATGGTGATGATCTTCTTTTGAGGACCGCGATAGATAACGACATCGATCTTATCGCCACCTTTTTTTCCAGCAATTGCCGCTGGCAGGCTGTTGGGGTCATTCCTGATCGGGTGACCTGCCATTTCGACAAGCACATCATCTTTTTGCAAACCGGCTTTTTGAGCGCCCATGCCGTCCACCACACCATCCAGCCGCAGACCTTCGCGCACAGGGACGCCCAGGGCTGTTGCCTGCTCTTCAGTGAAATCACCGGGGAAAATCCCAAGCATGGGCCGCGTAGCGATTCGCAGGTCAATGCCTGTCTCCAGTACGGACTTAAGGTTCTCCAAACTCTCATCCCAATTCTCGCGGAAGGTCTGGCCTTTCTTCGACCAGGATGTATCATCAGGAATATCGTGATCCATGCGGACGAGGGTGCCAGTATCCTTCTCCATAACGGAAACAGTTACCTCGGTCGGGGCGGGATCGATGCTCGAGTACCAGCGAAATTTTATCCGCTTGTTTTCATCCAATTCCAGATAATGTCCACTGGAATAAAAATCCCCGCGCCACCAGAGATACATGCGGCCGCCCGCATGTGGCTCGACCGTGGCCACATCGCACAGCCACTCTCGTAATGAGGTGGCATTCGTGAAGGCGCGATAGACAGTCTTCGGCGGAGCGTCGACAAGAAGTTCAGAAGATACTGTTGCCATTGGAAACTCCTTATGGATGATGCGAAGGAACATTCGTTCTAATTATATGCAATGTCAAATTATGAGTCAATCTGGCGAAAACATTAAAACGCATATTATCCTGATATGCGACCAACGATTGAAAATATTATATACAGACAATATCTGTACTTTAATTTTTAGGTGTCTTTGTGGGTCTGGGTGGTCTTCTAGTTGGATGCGGATTGCCCGGAGGATTGTTCGGAGGATTATCCGCCGTTGGCACCGCTGTGGTTTGCGATGTATTGGGTGGCGTATTGGGCGGCCCCACTGAAGTGTTTGTGGGGTGGATGAAAGCAGAGGGCGTGCTGGTTGCAGTGGGGGTCTCAAGCAGGTTCACGGGCAGGAGCGGCATATCTGCCATGTGATATGCAAATTCATAAGCGGTCAACATGCCACATTCGCCAGAGACCGCTTCAATTTTCCCATTGTGATCTTCATCCATGCCATTGAGCATTTTGTCTGCCAGCGCCACTGAGTCACGGATGGCTCCATCCACTTCAGAATCAGAAACGGAATTTGCTTTGAGAACTGTCAAAATACGATCCCGTAATTCCGGTACCCACTGCGCCAGATTTTGAGCACAGACCTTTACGTCTTCACCATTGGCGATCATATTCTGTGAGGCACCAGGAGAATTGGTAGCATAGTCTGCATGGGAATAGATAGCCTGGATATATCCCAGGTTATCAGCGTTGAGCATAAACCCATAGCCGCTGCCCGCGTCTGTCGTTTGCCCATCGCCATTCCAATCCTTATGTTCTCGGCTTTGACTGCCCACCAGCAGATTCATAATTGCTTCGGCATTTTTCTGCTTGCCGGCCTCATCCCCATTTTCGTATGCCCCTAACATTTTCATGGCGGCCTCTTCGATCAATTTCGTATCTGTTGTCATACCCTGGATGAGGGCGACCTGCCCCGGTGCCTGGGAGAACGAAACCAGCAAGTGACGGACATACTCCAGACCAACTTGTGGAAGATTATAGAAGTACGCGACTCGCTCCATTCCGTCGGGATCTGAGTCTGGACGCGGCTTTACTGTGATCTCTACTCTTTCGTAAACAGCAAGCAGATTTTGGTTTTGGCTGTCGTCAAAAGCCAGAGTCCCTTGGCCGTTTTCATCCAACATAAGGATGCCAAGACTCAAACGCTCTTCCTCGGGGCCAGCCAGCCAGACTTCATATTGACTCTCTTCCGGCGGCGCAGGCATTGCCATAGCAGTGAGGACAGCCTGGTCCAGGATGGCAGTTCCATCATGAAAGCGAAGAACACCAGTTGGGCCCAAAGGTGCAGAGATTAAACTGACAGGTGTATCTGTATCGCTGACAGGCGTTTCGATTGTTGGTGATGCCATTGCAGTTTTGCTCTGGAAGGGAGCCTGGCCATTAAATAGAAGGAGTACGACGATAGCAATTGTTATGGCTCCTATCAGAGCGGCTTGTATCCATTTTTTTCTCGATTGTGTTCGATCAACAGATTTCTTTACAGGAGAAATGGAAATGGGAGTCGGCTGCTCGATTGTACTGGCTCTGGAACTTTCACCCACCACCGCATTGAACGCGGCAGCGAATTCGTTCGCGGTCTGGAAACGGTCTTTAGCATTTTTAGCCAGAGCACGGCCAAGCACATTTTGCAGCGGGACAGAAAGGGCAGGGATCGGCGCAGGCGGTTCACTGACATGTTTGAGCAGGACGCTCATGGTGCTTTCCCCATCAAAAGGAACATATCCGGCCAGAAGCTCATATAGGACAATACCCAGCGAATAAATATCTGTCCGCCCATCGGTCCCTTCACCGCGGGCTTGTTCCGGACTCATATAGGCCGGCGTGCCGGCTATACGTCCCATAGTTGTCTGATGGCTCGAACTAAGGATGCGAACCAGGCCAAAGTCAGTCAGAACCGCTTCAAAATCCAGAGGGAGCGACTCGCCAGGGACAATCGGGCTGGAGCGTGATGTGAGCAGGATATTGGCAGGTTTGACGTCACGATGGATCACTCCGCTTTCGTGCGCATATTGCAGAGCGCTGGCTACCGCAGTCAAAAGTCGAGAGACGTGAGGAAGTTCCAGCCGGCCTAATTTCCGGTGTAGGACGCTCAAATATTTCGATAGCGATGGACCAGCGATATATTCCATCACGATGTAGGGTTGATCGTCGATTGTATCGAAATCAAAGACCTGGACGATGTTGGGATGGCGTAGTTTTGCAACTACGCGCGCCTCGCGCTGGAAACGTTCCAGCAGGACTGGATGATCCTCGTCAAAGTTGCGAAGGATTTTGACGGCCACTTCACGCTGCAGGGTCGTATGCGTGCCCAAATAGACTTCCGCCATGCCCCCGCGCGCCAGTAGTGATTCGATATAAACCTTACCCAGCGTTCTGCCGACCCAGTTGCTCATATTTGACGTTTTCGCGTTGTTTGACCACAAAAGATAAATTGTATAGAATAATTATGTATTTTGCCTGAAACCCCGTCAATACGGGCGTACCCTACGGTTGGTTACAACCCAATTCTATCTGCCAATGGTAGGAGGGAACATTAAGAATGCGTGGCAAACCCCACCTCTGTGTAGGCTGCGTTCTGTTTTCTGCCGTATAATTTGACTAATCCCATTGGGGAAAGCCTCATGACTGACCGCAAACTCCGCGTCTTCCTCTGCCATGCTTCGCAAGATAAACCTCTTGTGCGAGAACTACGTCTACGGTTTGCAGATGTAGGCTGGATTGATCCTTGGCTGGACGAGAAAAAACTTCATCCCGGAGAGGATTGGAGAGTTTCAATTGAAGAGGCAGTTGAGTCTTCAGATCTTGTCTTGATTTGTTTGTCGAACAACTCTGTGAACAAAGAAGGTTTTGTTCAAAAAGAGTTGAGATATGCTCGTGAGATTGCGCTTGAAAAAACTGAAGGTACAATATTTCTAATACCGTTACGTCTGGAAGAGTGTGATGTGCCCAGAGGATTACGTTTTTTTCAGTGGGCTGATTATTTTGGCGGGGATAAAGAGCAAAATTATGAGGATTTGTTAGAGTCTTTTAGCATCAGACGCCAACAAATCCTTCGGCGCGAAGCAGAATCAGCGCGCAAAGAGGCGGAAGAACGGGAAAGACGAGAAATAGAAGAGAATGCTCGTAAACAAACAGACGAACGAGTAAGGCGTGAAGCTGAAGAGATGTCGCGTAGGGAAGCGGAACAGAAAGTACGAATTGACGCAGAAGAGCGTGCGCGCAAAGATGCGGAACAAAAGGCTACAATTTTAACAGAAGAGCTAGCGCGAATGAAAGAAGTCGAAAAACTCAAAAAGGAAGTGGGAGGAAAAAAGCAACGTAAACCAGAGATGGTAATTCAAGATGTTCCAAAAAAGGCTTCGCGACATCGTACTGACAATAATTCGGTTCAGGAAATTCTAAAAGAGAATGAGTTGGGCGATACCCTCTCTAATACTCCTAAGAGGAAAATTGAATTATCGCCAGATGATGATTTTCAGAAAGATAATAAATTTTGGTTGGGGCTTCTGATAATTATTATGGTTATATATTTGGCTTGCGTATTGTATGTCATATTCTATTAATAACGATAACGGCCTTCAATCCTTTCTATCTTGAAGGCCGTTGCTTTGAAAAATTTATCATTCTCGTTATGTTACTTGCCCAGGTTCTTCCCTCCAGCCATTTGCCGCTATACAACACTTTGTAAACAGTCATCGGACGGCATACACAAACCCATCAGATGTTTCCCTCTTATTTCCCTAATCTTCCTCTTTCCTCTTCAATAACACTCTTCTCCAACTTCTTAAACAGCGGACCTGGCTGATTCAACTTTGCTCCAGGCTTCAAATCGCTGGGTTCCGACGAGTTGGCAGTTGGGTTCGGCTAAAAATTTGCTAGAGTCTCCATACTTTATCATAAGCAATTTTGCTAAGGAATCTTGTTCTTTCTTCTATCTTCCCTTCATCCCACATTTCAGATTTTTTGATGATTTCATCAAGCGCAACCCTTGATTTGCTTAGAATGGCTTTCTTTTCTGAAAAGGATTTGTTATCAAGTTCATTGTTTAGATCGGCATTCACCAAGATTAGATTCCCTAATTGACCAACTTTTTGGAGCGGTGCTTTGCCCTTGGGATTTTGCGGGGATAAATGTTCAATTGTCATTTGAGCATAATCAATAGGTAGTCCATCTGCATAATTTGAGTCGATTTTAGCCAGAATGTATTGGACTAATTTCTTTTGTTTGTCTGTGTCATCTCTATAAGAGATTTCCATGAAATTGGCTTCAAATTCCTGGTAACTAGGCAGACGACGTTTCAATTCGCCTTTCAAAGAGTTTATAGTAGCAATTCTTTCATCAAAAGATTCAGAGTTAACCAATCTTATAGCGTGAGAGGCATGCATTCCCGAAATGCCACCAGACGAGCGTTGTGATGTAATTGCAGAAAAAACAAAATGAAAATCCTCTATTGCCTCTAAAATCCCCTGCATGTGTTTTTGTTTGAGTTTTCCAGCTCTATACTCACGCATAACTGAAAGCAACATTGGAATCTGCTGCTTTACACGAAATAATACTAAGGCTTCTAACGAGGCTCGAATCCCTAGTTCGTTCTTGCCCCATTCAATTGATCTTGGGCTTAATATGCTACAGTAGATTTTTGAGTCTTGGTAAAGTTCATCGAAATATATCTTAGATTTTTCGGGCGTATTAATTTCTTTCTTTATAGACTTAAATAGTTTTTTAGCTGGAACATAACGTTCATATTTTGAAAGCCAATGATGATATAGAAATTCATCAAGCCCAACACCAGATTCTTCAATAGTTGTAACAATATCATTCCAGTTTTCTTTGTAAATATCGACGTTAGCATTTTTCGGCCTCATTGGTTTGAGTAAATGACTTTTGAGCAAATCTGCAATCGTTAAATCTTTTCCCCTGGTATTCATGGTCTCGAAAATAACATAGGCGTCGTCTTCATTATCCAAAGTAATGTAGATAACCTTAAGTCCAAGAATTTTTTCTCGTATAAGGGTTAGTTTTCTGCTGATGGTTTCCTTTTTCGCGTCTTCGTTTAGCGACGGATCAGAATTTGTTGCTAATATTGAATCTTCAATGTTCCCTGAAATAATATCAAAAGCGGCTTTTAATAGTTTTTCTTCTTCCCCGACGTTTTCTTGAGTATCTGGATTGCCAAATTTCTGTATGTGCTCTTGAAAATATGGATATGAAGTTTCTGGCTGGAGTACATATTCTGGTTTGTTGTCAATATTTTTCCGCTCAATTAAATTGTGAACACCGTAGGCTTGGTCATGAAATCCCTGATTTTCAAACGCATTTCTTAGAGCACATAAAGTGAGAGTAATAGTAGTAAGCCTTTGTTGGCCATCGACTATGCCAAAAGTCTTTTTTGCTCGATCTTCTTCGTAAACGACCATAGAGCCAATAAAATAGTCTGCGGTGTTATCGGTGATAGTATCTGACCAGAAATCCTCTACTTGAGTTTTTTCCCAAGAGAATGGTCGCTGAAATCGTGGAATATTGTAATAACCAAGAGACAATACTTCTTCAACGTTTTTATCGAGTGTTGTGATTTTCATTTGAGTTCATCCATCTTTTAAACCGAGTAATGTAACTATAAATCACTTCATTAATTATCGCAATAATAAAAATGAGCAGACTTACTCTGCTCATTTCATCTCAGCAAATTATTCGCCCAACCTCGCCCGCTCCTCTTCAATCACGCTCTCCTCCAATTTCTTAAACAGCGGACTCGGCTGATTTAGCCTCGCGCCAGGCTTCAAATCGCTTGGTTTCCACTGCGCTTCGTCTGCGCCCAGCGTGATAGGTTTGTATCTCAACACCTTATGCGACCCAAGCGAATCGCTCACGTCTTGGATGTATTGCTCACCAAACAGCGGAGTTTCATAGCCGAAGAAACTGTGCAGCTTCTCGGATGAGAACGGCAGGAAAGGGGCGAACATCACCTTGAGCGAGTCAATCGCTTTCAGTGCGGTGTAGATCGTCTTTGCCGCGACTTCGCGGTCGGTCTTGATGGTTGTCCACGGCGCGGTCTTGTCGAGGTATTGGTTGACCGCGGTGGCGAGCTTCATAGCTTCGCCCAAGGCGGAACGCAAGCGCACAGCTTCGAGTTCCGTGCCCACGGTGTTGAATCCGTTTTCGATTACGGCGAGTAGGTTCGAGTCAATTTCACGGAGCGTACTTACATCTACATCGGGCACATATCCTTCCCAATGTTTATACGCGAACGAGAGCACACGGTTCGCAAGGTTGCCCCACGTCGCCACCAGTTCGTTATTGTTGCGCGCCACAAACTCAGCCCAATCCCAATCGCTGTCTTTCGCTTCGGGCATGTTCACGGTCAGGTAATAGCGCAGCGCGTCGGCGTCATAACGCGTCAGCGCGTCGAGTCCCCACACCCCCCAATTCCCTGAACCGCTGATCTTTTTGCCTTCGAGATTCATGAACTGATTGGCAGGCACATCATATGGAAGTGTCAACGGCTCTTCCTCGCCCGCGAAGATTTCCATGAATGCGCTTCCGACGCCCATCAACTCAGCCGGCCACAGTGATGTGTGGAAGAAGATATTGTCCTTGCCGATGAAGTGGAATTGCTTCGCATTGGGATTCGTCCACCACTCGCGCCAAGCATCATTCTGACCTGATACCTGACTCCACTCGATCGGCGCGGAGAGGTAGCCGATGACTGCCTCGAACCAAACATAAATCCGCTTGCCTGCTTCGGTCCAGCCTTCGATGGGCACCGGGATGCCCCAATCGAGGTCTCGTGTAATGGGCCGTGGCTTGAGTCCCTCAGCTTCGATCTTTCCCAGCGACTCGCCCAATACGGTATCGCGCATATGCTCGGCGCGTTCCTGCAAAAACTTTTTTACATCGGGTTCGAGCTTTGAGAGGTCGAGATAAAAATGCTCGGTCTCGCGCAGTTCGAGCGCTCCGTCGCCTGTCTTTGCGCGCGGATTGATCAGCTTTTCTGGTTCGAGCACATTTCCGCAATTGTCGCATTGATCGGAGCGTGCGTTCTGGAAGCCGCAGATGTAACAAGTCCCTTCGACGTAACGATCTGGAAGGAATCTCTTTGCAGAGGGGGAGTACCACTGCTTTGACTTTGCGGTAAAAAGAAAACCGTTCTTTTGCAAGGCAAGGAACATGGCTTGCGATACTTTGAAATGATTCTCAGTATGTGTTGAGGTAAACAGATCGTAAGTGATGCCGAAGCCTTTGAACAATTCGAGGAAACCTTCATGATATTTCCTGTACACTTCTTCGACAGGTTTACCTTCCTTATCCGCCGCCAGCGTGACGGGCGTCCCGTGCGAGTCGGTTCCGCTGACAACCAGAACTTTGTTGCCTCTTAGGCGATGATAGCGCGCGACAATATCACCCGGTAAGTGTGAACCAGTAATATTCCCGACATGGATCTCGGCATTTGAGTATGGCCAGGCAATGGCGATCAATATATTTTCAGGCATTCGTGCCTCCGTGATTTCAAATGTCATTGCGAGGAGTGATGGTCGAGTAGCGAAGCGTATCGAGACCAAGCGACGAAGCAATCTCCTCGCAATACTAATTATTGATTTTTATGATTACATGAGATTGCTCACCTGCACTGCACCACGCCCATCGGGCAGGCACTGCGGTGCAAGTGTCGGGCTTCGCCCTCGCAATGACATGCTGTAATTACAAACAAAAAAGCTGTCCGCGTAACTGGGACAGCCTCTCATTGCATTAAGAGTAAGACTAAAGTTTATCCCAGACGCGGCAGGAGATCTCCATTGGCATGGCCATGGTTATTGTCACCATTAGGGAAGTGGACTGAGCTTTCATATCGCCTATTTTACTACAACAATTTCCTCAGATCCCCAAATGGCGTGTCGCCTTCCTGCTGGCTATGACCACAATCGGCGATGTTTAGATCCTGCCCACATTCAATGCACAGACCTTTGCAATCAGGCGCGTGCAACGGATTGATTGGAATTTCAAGCAGGGCATATTCACGTATCAGGGGAGCTAGATCTATGTGTGCATCGTCAGGAACCAGCAACTCCGATTCGCTGATCGATTTTTTGCTGAACGCGTATAACTCTGTAGTTTCCCATTTAAGCGGGAAGTTGAATTCGTTCAAACATCTCACACATTCAAGCTTGGTATCGCCCGAAAACCTTCCCTGAACGATGAGTCCCTGTGGCGTGCGGCCAATATTTATGGAGCCTTCGAATTGCGTCAGTTCAAGGTCATCCAGTTTGACCTTATCCAATTCAAATGGGATCTCGTGGCTGTAGCCAGTTTCTTCATGAATAATGAAGCCGACATTGATGCGGAACGGTTTACGCGGATTAGGCATGGGATATTCCCGTTGGTCGAGTAAGGCTGAGCGTTTGTTGCGAAGCCTATATCGAGACCAACAATAAATGGAATGACTTTTGTTAATCGTGGTCTCGATATGTTCCTCGACGATCACTCGGAGCTACTCGACCACCGAAGCGATTTTACACCTTTCTATCAACAATGAACTTTCCCAGATTCTCAAGGGCTTCTCTCTCAGGGCAAATGGGTGACTCTTCCAATGCGCCCAGGGCGCGTTCCACAGCCTGACACGCCTCATCCATGGCTTGCTGAATGGCAGGGCCTTGCCTGATGGCATCTACAAGCCTTTTTACACGTTCGGAATCCTTCCAGCCACCATCTGGCAGGGAAATCACATCTTTGTTGCCGGGGTTCGCTTCGGCGAAATAGATGGCAGGCAAAGTGACGAGTCCGTTCAAGAGATCAGAACCAATGGGCTTGCCAACCGCGGACGGATCACCGGTGAAATCAAGGATATCGTCTACGATCTGAAATGCCATGCCAACTTGATAGCCAAATGTCTTCATCGAGTCTCGAACATCGTCATCTTCAGTTCCTACCATGGAAGCGGCCAGTGCAGACATTTCAAAAAGTGAAGCGGTCTTGGCATAGATGCGTTGATAGTAATTTTCGCGGTCGATAATACCGCGCGCCGAGAACATTTGAGTCAATTCGCCACTGACAATAGTGGCTAGTGTTTCTGAAAATAACTTCATGAGCGGCAGGTAATCAGTTTCGGCTGCGAGTTTGGCAGCACGCGCAAACAGGAAATCACCGGTCAACACCGTCGCGGCGGGTGACCAGCGAGCGTTTAGCGTAGGCATGCCGCGGCGTAGCAGCGCGCCGTCGATCAGATCATCGTGGACCAGAGTGGCGGTGTGGAGCAACTCCACGGAAGCACCGAGAGTGATGAGTTTTTCCTCGGGGGCACCAAGCATATTTCCGACGAGCAGGCCAAGAGTCGGTCTGATGCGTTTTCCTCCGGCTGCCAGCAAATGCTCCAGCGCGGAGCGCAGATCAGGATGCTGTTCATAGCCAGCCTGTGCGCGAATCCGCTGTTCAACGAAGTGAAGTTGGTCTTGTACTGAGGTGAAAAATGTGACTGTGCTCAAGCTTCAGCCTCCCCAACCGAATAAGTGATTCGCATTGTTAGTGGTAATTTCAGCGACTTGTTCGAGAGTGGCCATGTGAATTTCCGCAATTTTATCAGCAATGTAGGCCACGAAAGCAGGTTCATTGCGCCTGCCGCGATATGGAACAGGAGTGAGAAACGGGGCATCGGTTTCAATAAGTAATTTGGTAAGTGGGATTTGTTTGACGATATCCCGTTTTACTTCTGCATTTTTATAGGTGACGGGTCCGGTGACGCCGATATGGAAATTTAGGTCAATGGCTTTTTGCGCCGTTTCGAGATTTCCGTTGTAGGAGTGCAATACGCCAGGTTTTCTCGCCAACGGATGATCTTGCGCGCGCAATTCCTGTTGCCATTCGCTCAGGATTTCGAGTAGATCCACAGATGCCTGACCAAACCAGGCGTCATTTTCTTCGCGCATGTGGATGACAACGGGCTTGTTCACTTCCTGCGCCAGTTTGAGTTGTTGCTTCAGCGCTTCATGCTGAAATGCGCGCCTTTCAGGTTCTTTGACCCAGTAGTAGTCCAATCCTATCTCGCCGATAGCGACGATTTTATTATTTGTGTCATTCCCTGCAATAACAAGTGATCTCAATTCGCTGATCGAGTTTTCGTTCCACTTCTCCAGATCTGTGGGATGAAAGCCAACCGCCGCGTAAATGATTGGATGGGAGGCAGCCAGCTTGACAGTGGAGAGACTCGACTCGAAGTCCAGCGCGGGAACGAGAATGCGCGTCAGATCTGCTTCAATAGCACGCTGAATGACCGCGTCGCGGTCTTCGTCGAATTTGTTGAAATCCAGGTGGCAGTGGGTGTCAGCGAGCATAATCAGACCTTGATTGTGAAAATTATAACATATAAACCAAATTGCAATACACCCCAATTGGCCTATATTTTTTCAGTTTTATCTCCCAATAAAAAATCCCCGCCATGTTGGCAGGGATCTGGTTCGCAGGTGGGGCGCTCACTTTATTCCAGCGATCTTCAACCCATCTTCAAGGATGGCTTTCACCTTGTCTTCGTGGGTGGTCTCGCAATATACGCGCATGATGGGCTCAGTTCCACTGAAACGGATCAACAGCCAGCCGCCATCCTCGAGCCTGAACTGAAAGCCATCCACCGTTACGAGTTCCATCACTTTGAGACCACCGATCGCGGTGGGCTTTGCATCGAGAATGATCTTTTCGCGCGTTTTACGATCACCGCTGAAGGGAGTATCCACGCGATCATAGAAATATTCATTGCCAAGTTTTTCGAAGAGCATCTTGAGCAATTCGGTTGGTTTCTTTCCGGTGCGAACCATAAAGTCCAGGAAATACAAACCCGCCAGTATCCCATCGCGCTCAGGGACGTTGCCGCGGAAGGCGTATCCGCCGCTCTCTTCGCCACCGATCATGGCATCAGTTTCCATCATCTTCGGCGCCACGTATTTGAATCCCACGCCTGTTTCGTGAACAGGCACATTGTAAAGTTGCCCCAGTTTGTTGAGCATGGTGGTCGTTGACAGGGTTTTGACGATGTCGCCGCGTTCGCCGCGAACTTCAAGTAAATAAAACGCAAGCAAGGCATACACGCGCAATTGATTAATGAACTCACCATTTTCATCGCCGATGCCGCAGCGGTCCGCATCACCATCAGTGATCAGTAACACGTCCGCGTTGTTTGCGATTGTTGCTCTGAGTCCCGCATCAATATTTGGACGGATCGGTTCCGGTCGCTTCATTTCTGGATAAGAAGGGTTGCGCTCGTTATGAATTTCGATTACTTTTGTTTTCCCGCCCTCGAGCAATCTCGTAAACCAGCCTGCGCCGTTACCCCACATGGCATCCACCAGCACGGTGAAACCAGCGTCTTTGATCTTTTGCAGATCAACTAATTTCTGGAGGTTGGAATAATAAGCTTCAGATGCGTCAAAATAGACTATCTTCCTATCGCGCATTGCATCGTTTAGTTCGATGCGCTTCACTTCCTCCGCCGAGGTCGGGATCAGCGCCTCGATCCTTTTCAAACCGTCCGGGTCGATCGCGCTGCCATTCTCATCCCGAACTTTGAATCCATTATCTGTTGGAGGATTGTGCGACGCAGTGATATTGACTGCCCCGCACGCTTTCTTATCCACCACTGCATAGGCGATTGTTGGCGTGGGTGTTGGCCCTTCGGTGATATACACTTTTAATCCGTTGCCGGCCAATACCTCCGCGGCAGCGGCGGCGAAGTTCTCCGAATGGAATCGTTTGTCGTATCCAACAACGACCCACTCTCCCTGTTTGCCTTTTTCAACAAGGTATGATGCAAAGCCCTGTGCGGCGCGCCTCAGGTTTTCGAAAGTGTAATCATCTGCAATAACGCCGCGCCAGCCATCTGTGCCAAATTTTATTGTGTCAGGCATGAAAGTTTCTCCTCAGAAATGATGACGTGCGAATTATATCATCCGAAAAAAAGAACCCCGAGAGTTTATCTCGGAGTTCCTGATGTTATGGAGTTACGGTTGGCGAAATCGTTGGAGGTGGTGCAGGCGTTTGGGTGAAGATTGAGAACGCATCAAGGGTTGCAGTCACCTCAGCGGTTGAAGTCAGCGTTGGGAGCGGAAGAGGAGTCAGGGTTGCGACGATGTCTGCTTCGCTTTCCGGCAAACCCATCATCAACAATTGCCATGCAATATCCACATCGTCTACCGCGATAATGGGGAAGGCGGGCAGGTTGCCCAAAGCAAGATCCAGGCGCCCGATGATCTGATCCAACGCATCCACCTGGTAGGACGGCGCGTCCGCTGATAACTCTACAAGAATCGAACGCGCCGATTGCACGTCAATTTTTGCCAGACCAAAATTACTTTGCGAAAGATAGAGGCGGGCGCGCGAAAGAGTTTCGATGGCACGCGTGAGCATGATTTCGCGTTTCAAAATGATCATCACACTATTGG
>JAXIPJ010000462.1:0-3065 GCA_045402985.1 Anaerolineales bacterium | reverse complement strand
CCCAGAGATAGACTGGAGAGCGTTGGGGCAAACCCAAACAGGTTTAGGTAAGCTAGAATGGCAAAAGAATGCTTTTGTTTAAGAGGGCTCGTCTGTTCCATAAAACCACCTTCCCTTTTTCCCAACTAATCGTGAAGAAGCGGGTGCTTCGCCAACGAACTTTAATACACTTGTAAGATCATCACTGTTTTGCAGTTCTTAAGATCGATTCATCCCACCCGATCAATTAATCAGATAATGTTTCATTATCTCGCGCATATCGACCCTCCCATATTGTGAGCTATACCCAAGTTTACCATGCTTCATAAATACGATAGCAAGATGACAGGAGCGAATCAAGTATAATTCGCATGTAAGAGCTGGTCCTAAACCCGTTTATGGAGGTGTCTGGTGGATCTCTCGAAGCACGCGTTTTTTGAGGGAAAGATCGTTCCGCTTTCAGATGCAAAAATCAGCATTGCTACACATGGTTTTTTATATGGCACAGCCGTATTCGGCGGCATGCGCTCATACTGGAACGAAGAGAAGAAACGTCTCTTCGTTTTTCGTCCCTATGATCATTTTCGGCGGCTGCTGCATTCGGCGCGCATGCTGGCCATGCAGACCAGTTATGATGAGGAGAGTCTCATCCAGCTCACGCTTGACCTCCTTCGCACCGACAATTGGCAGCAGGACATTTACATGCGCCCCACTTTCTACAAGGCAGATATGGGCATCGGCGTGAAGCTACATGATTTAAAGGATGAGTTCTGTATGTTCGTGATGGCGTATGAACCATACGTCAAGAACGATGCAGACGCGCATGTGACCGTCTCTTCATGGAGACGCATTGACGATAACGTCATCCCCGCCCGCGCCAAGGTGGCAGGTGCATACGTAAACTCAGCGCTCATCAAAACAGATGCGAACCGTTCAGGCTTCGATGAAGCGCTTGTACTGGATAATAACGGGCATATCTCCGAAGGCTCGGCGATGAACGTCTTCATGCTGCGCGATGGGATCCTGGTCACCCCCCCCATTACGGATAATATCCTCGAAGGCATCACGCGCAAGTCCATTATGGAGTTGGCGCGTAATGAACTGGGTCTTACTGTTTTGGAACGCTCGATTGATCGCACAGAAGTATTCATCTGTGAAGAGATATTCATGACGGGCACTGCTGCCCAGGTAATCGCAGTGACAAAGATCGATCATCGCCCAGTCGGCGCGGGCGTGATGGGTCCGATTACGACTAAATTGCGTGGATTGTATGAAGATATATTACGCGGGAAGAACAGCAAATACGATCATTGGAATGTAGTGGTGTAACCCTAATCCCCAACCCTTCTCCCACTGGGGAAGGGAGTCGTTCCCTCTCCTCGCGAAGCATCCTGAAAGGGCTGAGGGAGAGGGCCAGGGTGAGGGTGATTTATCGATTCTTCTTAAATCGCACGATCACAAGATTCTTGTTACATTCAGATGACGTTACAACGGATATCTTGTCTGAAAGCGGAATGTTCTGCAAGTCCACCAGTTGAACATATAACGTATTATTGGATGCAACCGGGGCATTCCCAAGTACGAATTCAAAACCCGATGGCCCATACTCCTTGTTGATGCCGCTCACAGTCTGTTGCTCGACAGTATTTCCGTTGAGTGTACCGCGCAGGACTACAACCGTTCCGATCACCGGACTGTTGTTGGCATCTACAACCGTCCCGCCGATGCCGGCCCAGTTACAAGCCAGGTCGGGATGAATGATAGTGCTTTCCACTTGAGAGGAAGTTGCACTAAATGGCGCCTTGGGCGTGCTGGTTGGTTTGGATGTCTTGGTGGGCGGCACGAGCGAAAAAGATGTACTCGTAAAGAACGGTGTAAATGTAGGCCGCGGCGTATTGCTTGGCGTTAATGCGAGCGTTGGGCTGGGAGTCCATGTGGCTTGCAACTGCTGAGGAGTAACCGTCAGGGTAGGAACTTGCGGACCCCTGCCACCGGGCGGCAAAATATTGTAATTTGAAGTGGGGTTGAGAAAGACGAACACGAAATACGCGCCCACACAGGCGGTAAGGAGGAGTACCACGATCGAAAGAATATCCCACATTTGCATGGGAGCGCCGCGCGGCCTGGATTGTTCTCCATCAAAGTTGAAATCGTCGCTCATCTATGTTGCTCCATTATGAATTACTGTGGCGCAAGGACCACATCGGCCTGCTTGCGTTGCTCCTCGATCCATTTCTTCAGTGCCATTTCCTGCAATGCCAGAGTTGCATCTGGTGAAAGCGGACGGCCCGCATCGCGCTCAAGGACTCTTACGATATGAAAACCCACATCGGTTGTGATCACATCGCTGTGTTCACCCACCGCCAAAGCGAAGGCGATCTCCTCAAACCTTGCATCCAGCAGGTAGCCTCGCGGCACCCAACCAAGGTCGCCGCGGGTCAGCGGGTCGGCCTCAAGTGCCAGTTCGTCAAAATCTGCGCCGCCATTCAATTGCGCCAGAAAGCTTTGAGCCGTACCTTCATTATAGAGCAGAATTTGCTGGACGTGTACCTGTTCCACAGTACTGGGAAGCGCCGTAACGATTTTGTCACGCATCCATGCGGATTCAGCTCCACGCTTCAAAGCGGACCGAAAGGCCTGCTCGGTGTACCCATGCTCTGATTCCCACTTTAAGAGCACCTCCGCCCCACCGATCTGCGCGGCGAGTGAGTCGATCCGTGATTGCAATGCAGTATCGTCAAGCGTAAACCCATTGGCGTGCGCGCCTTGCGCCAGAAGCAGTTGTGCGATCAGGTCTTCGATCACAACGCTGGTTGCATCTGCAGAAGAGACCGTGTTGCCCAGCGCCTGCTGCGAAGCAATATAACGCGCCACTTCCGCGTCGAAACCAATAACCGTTATTCCCTCGCCATTAACAGTGAGAGCCATGGGTTCAGGCGTGGCGGTGGGAGGCTCGGGTGTGGATGTCGCTTGTGGGGTGGAGGTAGGCTCAACCCCAAAAAGTGAAGCGCACGCGGAGAGTCCGAGTGCGATCAGGAGAGTCAAATATATCCAAATGAATTTTTTATGCTGGGAAAACATCGCCC
>JAXIPJ010000115.1:0-2402 GCA_045402985.1 Anaerolineales bacterium | reverse complement strand
TGCTCGGCATGATGGTGCCGCCTGTCATGCTGATCATTCCGCAGTTCATTGTCGCCAAAGTCAATTCGCCCAAAGGTGGCTTCATACATCAGGGTCAGGACCGAGTGGGTCAAGTCCATTGGGTCACCGCCATTGGTCATTAACTGAAACGGGACGTATGCATTCAGTCCACCTATGACCAGCACCACCACGAGGAAAACTGTTGTTGGTCCAAGAAGGGGCCAGGTGATGTATCGCAATTGTGCCGGGGAGTCAGCACCATCCACGCGTGCAGCTTCATAGAGTTCTGCGGGTATCGTCTGTAACCCGGCCAGGAAAATAATCGCGGCCCAGCCAATCCCCTTCCAAATATCGAGGAGAATGATCGGGACGAGAGTCAGGATCGGATCGGCGAACCAAAGCACATCCTTGGGAATGAGGCGCAGCATGTCCTTGAGGATGTAGTTGACCAGCCCAGCCTGTCCATTGAACATATATTCAAATAATAGACTGACGATCACCCAGGATGTGATCACTGGTAAGTAATAAGCGACGCGGAAGAATGTCCGCCCGGGCATACCTTGATTGAGAAATAAAGCTACGCCAAGACCAAGAATAATTTTTACCAATACAGTAATCACTGTATAAGCAAGTGTGTTCAGGATGGCACGTTGAAAAATGGAGTCGGACAATGCGTGTTGATAATTGCTAAATCCCACAAAAACGGATTGGTCAGGATGAACGATCTTCCATTCAAAGAAACTGATCCGCAATGAATACAACATAGGGCCAAGGAAAAACAAAACAAACAATACCAGCCCGGGGAGCAGAAAGATCAGTGCGGGAAGTAGATCGGAATAATGGCGTTTGGTGTGCATAGCCCGTCGGGAGTTGATGTGGGCGGTAGATAACCGCCCACATCTGAGAGTTTCCTCTTTGCCTATCTTCTGGTGAATGATAGGTAGGTGTCAATGATCTATTTTAGCAGGGCGTTGATTTCCTCGGAGGCCTGATCGAGTGCTTCCTGCGGAGTTTGTTCACCCTTCAGCATGCGCTGGTAGGCATTGTTGATGGCGTTGTCCATGTCCGACCACTTGGGATGCGGGACGCGCGCCTGGGCTGTCTTGAGTTGCTCCTGGAAGACAGCGAAATATGGCGGCATGGCAGGGTCGCCTGCAAGCGAGGCAAGCGTCGGCATCTGACCCACGGCGGCCATCATCTTCTGAGCTTCAGGGCTGAGCAGGTAAGCGGCCCACTTCATGGCGGCTTCCTGATTTGCGGAACCTTCAAGTACCACGACGTCTTCGCCACCTACCACTGAACTGGTTGTGCCCTGCGGGCCGCTGGGGATGGGAGCAAAGTTAACCTCAAAATCAGGATAGTTGTTCTTATAAATATCAACCATCCACGGGCCATCGATGATCATGGCATACGTGCCTTCCGCATGGCCGGCATCGGTTGCAATGCCGCCACCCAGCAGGTTCGGGGACAGGCAGCCCTGATCATACAGATCCTTGAGCATGGTGAAGGCTGCAACACTTTCAGGGCCATTGACATAACCGGTCGCTGTGGTGATCTCCTCATCTGTGACTTTACCGCCCATCGCGTAGAAGATAGGGGCAGGAGCCCAGAAATACGTGCCACCCTGGGCATAACCATACTGCTTTTTGGCTGCATCGGTCAATTGGCAGGCCACTGCGGCAAATTCTTCCATGGTCGCGGGGGGAGTGGAAATTCCAGCCGCTTCAAAAAGACTCTTGTTCCAGAGTAAAACCTGTGTATTGGTATCCAGAGGCAGTCCGTAATAGTGATCCTTCCAGAAGTTGGTGGAAAGCGGGCCAGGAAAGGTATCTTTGATAATGTTATCGAAATCAGGCAGGTTACCATCCAACTGGACGAGCGCACCCTGGTCGGCAAATTCAGATACCCAGGCAATATCCAAACGCGCTGCATCCGGGGTAGTGCCTCCGGAGATTGCGGTCAACAGGGCAGTCTTGAAATCGTTGTAAGCATAGCGGGTTGTTTCGACTGTGATGCCGGGATTGGCAGCTTCAAACGCAGCAATCACCTGATCCAACTGGGCCGTTTCGGGATCGCTATGAGTGTGCCAATATTGAATGGTGACTGGCGCAGGAGCTTCCGTTGGTGCCTCGGTGGGAGCTTCTGTGGCGATGGCAGGTGCTTCAGTAGCAGGGGCAGAAGTGGGTGTCGCTGCAGGAGCACAGGCAGCCAACAAAGTGGCCGAGACGGTCAATAAACTGACTAACATCCATACAAGACGATTGGTTTTCATTTCTCTTTATCTCCATTTCTGATATTTGGAAGGCGGGTGAAATTCAAAACAGTTATTTTTGTAAGAAGCACCTCCTACTTTCTTTGCTGAGTAAAATAACTCGGTGAAAAAAATTTTATGCGAAGATAGG
>JAXIPJ010000367.1:0-4443 GCA_045402985.1 Anaerolineales bacterium | reverse complement strand
TGACCGGAGTGGATAACGACACATGGCGGATCGATCGTGTCCGTCTGGGGGCGGTAGGTGCAATAGGCAGCGGCACCAGTGGAATGTACTATTTCGATGCTTTCGAGTCGAGACGGCAAACCTACATTGGGCCAAGTGTCAACACGCCGGTCCCGACATCAACACCGACACCAGCCTCGACCGCCATCCAATCGTCGACGGCCATTGCAACATCGACCGCGATCGCAACATCGACCACGCCCCAATCGTCGACTGTTACTCCTCCGGCTGGCAGCATCAGAATTATCTACACCTCTTCAAACGAAGACATTGCCAATCCGGAGCGTGGCTTTATGAAGCAGTCCTCCATCTTCCCAGACCAGCCGCTGGACACCAACAAGATCAGGGCCCTACAGCCTTCGGATACACTGGTCTGGGTATACTTCAGGCTGGATAACTACCGGGATAGATCACTGGATCAAACTGCGCTAAATAACATTACGTCCGTGTTCACTACCGCCAGAAATAAAGGCCTCAAGCTGGTTATAAGATTTATCTATAATTTCGGACCAGGATCAACCACTGACCCGAATCTAGCCAATCCTGATGCGCCCATTCAGCTGGTTCTCCAACACATAAGTCACTTGAAACCAATACTTATGGCAAATGCTGATGTTATCGCTGTCATGCAGGTCGGTTTTGTCGGTCATTGGGGTGAATGGCACAGTACAAAGTACCTTCATCCACTGACGTATAGAAAAGCGATCGTTGATGCTCTTCTTGACGCATTGCCACAGGATCGTATGCTTCAACTCAGGTATCCAAGATATAAGGAAATATTCTATCAAGGACCATTGACATCACAGGAAGCCTTTTCGGGCACGGATCGAAGCCGCATCGGCCACCAAAATGACTGTTTCCTGCATGGTCAGGATGATGGAGGTACTTATAAATCCACCACGTCACAATTGCCGAAACACATATCCACCTACTGTGATGGCAGGGATGCAATTTCCTGTTGGAAGGACTTCATTGCCCAGGAAAGTCAGTTCACACCGGTGGGCGGAGAGACCTGCCAGTACAACCCACCACGCACTGACTGCCCAAATACACTTCTGGAAATGGACATGCTGCACTGGTCCTTCATCAACAATGGTTACCGCCCCGAAGTACTCAATGGCTGGACTTCCGGTGGATGCATGAATACGATCCGGCGCAGCCTGGGGTATCGCCTGGTGCTGAAGGAGGCGTTCCTGCCACCCAACATAAGACCGGGCGGCGCGCTGAGCCTGAACATCCGCCTGAGTAATGACGGTTTTGCAGCCATGTTCAATCCACGCCCGTTGTTCATCGTGCTGCAGGGATCAAATACCCGCTACGAGATCCCGGTCACAAGCGTTGACCCTCGCCGCTGGGCCCCCGGAGAAGAACAGACATTTACCATCAGCGTGAACCTGCCGGCAAATGTAGCACCCGGAACTTATAAACTGGGTCTTTGGCTGCCGGACGCGTACACCTCCCTGCGAGGCAACCCGGCCTATTCCGTGAGATTCGCCAACAATAGTGTCTGGGACGCTGCCACAGGCATTAACGTGCTGACAACGAACTTCCAGGTGGTGCCCTAGAGTAATAACCAAATAACGCGCGGCGTTGTGCGGAGGAGAGACAACCCTGCCGCCGATTTGAGAAAGCTCAAGTCGGCGGCAGGGACTTTTATTGCGCGAAGGCGACCATTTGTTGGATTATGTTCTTTGCTTTAGTTGTTTATAAGGAACTCTGCAAACTCTCAAATTGGTTTACTCCGCTGATCTTTGACAACTTTGCCATCCTTCATGACGAGCGCAATATTGTCAACATTTTCTAATGAACGGATGTCTTGCAGGGGATTTGCTTTTGCAATAACAATGTCTGCAAGCTTGCCTGCTTGGATGGTCCCCACCTGATCCTGCCAACCCAGGCATTCAGCGGCTATCTTCGTGGTGGCAAGGATCGTTTCCATGGGTGTCATTCCAATATTGACCATCAAACCAAGTTCACGCAAATTGGTGCCATGTGGCATGACGCCCGCGTCTGTGCCCATGGAAATTTTGACTCCGGCCTTATGTGCGCGGCTAATACTTTCGCTGTGAATTTCAACGACCTCGCGGGATTTACGGACTCCGTATTCAGGCATGCCGCCCTTTTCCCCGGCTTCGAGAACAGCGAGAGGCGCAAGCAAAGTTGGTACGAGGAATGTGCCATGCTTGAGCATTAGGTCAATTGCTTCGTCATCGAGATAAATGCCATGCTCAATCGAATGGACGCCGGCGTGTATCGCATTCTTAATTCCTTCCATACCCTGCGCGTGCGCCATCACCTTGACGCCTCTTCGGTAAGCTGCCTCGCGCACGATCACGTCCAACTCTTCGGGTGAGAACTGTGTGAACTCGGGGTGATCGGTGGGACTGAGTACACCGCCGGTCGAACAGATCTTGATGATATCAGCTCCGGCTCGCAACACTTCACGCACTTTGCGACGACAATCCTCCACGCCATCGACGCGAGATGCGGGGAAGCCAGGATATGACGGAAATAATTCATATTCCATTCCCGAACGCATCCAGCCATCGCCATGTCCACCGGTGATGGTGAGAACACTGATGCTGATTTGCATACGCGGACCCAATACGACACCGCTCTCAACCGCCTGTTTGACTCCGGCATCTGCGCCGCCCGCGTCGCGCACACTGGTAATGCCCGCCTCAATCGTATTCTTCATGTAGTTCATGGCATTATAAAAGCGCATCGAGAATGGAGTGGTCATATCGCGGACAATATTCACGCCCTGGAGCATGACGTGAACATGTGTGTCAATGAAACCAGGCAGAATATATCCGCCGCCCGCGTCGATCTCGGTGGTCTGAGCATCAGGCAGGTTAATGCTGCTGATGTGACCAACCGCATGAATGCGATTTTCCTTGACGAGTACCGCGGCATCAGCCAGGGGTGCCTTGCCCATGCCATCAATCAGCGTACCGTTGCGAATCAGAAAGTTCGTCATGTTGATACCTCAACTTTTGGATTATAGAGTTTATCTACCGCTTGTCCCATTATTTGCTTAAATTAGATAATTATGCGGTACTCCGTGATTGCTGAAAGTATAGCATGCTCGTGAAACACGCCAGCGATGGTCAGGAAAATAAGTCGTTGATCTCGGGAAGATTCGGCATTTACTGCCCTAGCAAAAAATCCCCACCCTCCAGCACTCCCTCCGAAATCACCTTCACCGCCTCAGCCTCCATCAATTTATCCAGCCCAAACGACTTCAACCTCGTCTGCGTCGTGCGGATAGATGGCTCAAGGAACTGAGCAAACGGTATCGATGTGCGAAACAACTGGTAATACAGAAATCTGCGTGCATTGCGTTTGAACTCAGGCGGGACATCAATCGTTTCCGCATCCAAAAACTCTTTCATCTTTCTTCTTTGTTCTTCAATCGTCTGCGGGAAAAATACAATAGGATATTGCGTGAAGCGCGCCTTGCCCGCACAAAGCACAGGCTTGCCTATCAGCGAAGCCTCCAGTCCGATCGTCGAGTTGTAAACCATCACGAACTTTGACTGCTGGATCAGCTCATACGAACTTAAAGTTGCCCTGGGCGCCACGAACACAACATTCTCCAGCTTGTCCACGCCATTTGCCTCCACCCAGCCCTGTACGGTCTCGCGGCTTTCCTTACGTGTGCGCGTCTCGTCCGGGTGGGCACGAATCACGAACAACGTTTCAGGGTGAGACTTAATACCTTCAAGGACCAAATCCAACCATGCGAACATGTCGCTGAAGACCGTATTGGCGTGCGGTTGGCTGGTATCAAAAATGACATTGGTAAAGATAGGAACGATCTGTTTGAAGCGCGCTGCTTTTGCAAGGAAGTCTTCGTCCAACCCTTTCATATTCGCCCAAAACTTGATGCCCGCCATTGAAAAGTCACCCTGGAAGCGTTTCGCAAGATATGTATCCAGCTTTGCGTTTTGCTCGTCGTTCAATTCAAATTCGTCGGGAATGTGAATCGGGTATGCGGTTGCCTCGCCATCTGTAAAGAACGCGGACGCGGGCTGTAAACCAACTTCATGTGTGATCACACGGATGCCGCGTTTCTGCGCAATGTAGCGCGCAGTGGCTTCGGGGAAGAATTGTCCGTTGAACACGATCACAGCGCGCGGCCTGGTTTCATCAAGGAATTTTGAGAACTTCTGTGCCACGTTCCAGTCCGATAAAATATATTCGCGCAAAAGATAACGCGTCGCCTGGTCATCATTTAGATTGTGGACTCTTAGGATCCATCTCAGCCCGGGCAGGCACAATGCGCCGAGAGGGATATTTTGCCATTCGAAAGTCATGAGATCTGGCACAGAAAGCTTTTCGATGGCATTTGTGAGCTGCGTGTCGCGTTGGTAGTTGAACCAGGTCACTTGCGTGGGGTGT
>JAXIPJ010000100.1:0-38031 GCA_045402985.1 Anaerolineales bacterium | reverse complement strand
CTTGTATGCGAAAGTTCCTCACCATCCTCAACGCCATGCTGCGCGACCAGCAACCTTTCCGAGCTTAATTATTTCTCGTTTCCAACAGTATAAAACACAGCAACCGCCTTGACACACAAGACAGTTGCTGCACGCTGTGTTGGGCGGTGTTCTTGGGACGCGGCTCTGTATTATTCGGTTTCATAATCTTTTCGATAAACAAGAACATTCTGGATGACTTCAAAATCAAAAGACTGATAAAGCCGGAAAGCGGTATCTCGATAATTATCTGTTTCAACAAAGATATTCTGCGCTCCCAGAGATTGCAGGCGGCGCAATCCTTCGGAAAAGGCAACTCGTCCCAAAGCATATTGACGAAAATCTTTGTGACAACCCAATGGCTCAATATGCCCAGCCATCGAATTTTTATCATACCAACAAATACAAAACGCTGCCAAACGCTGATCCGAAGATTCAATGACAATATCCAACTCAGGTATGTAATCAGGGTGCTGAAGTGTTTGTTTGCGCCAACCCATCGTCATGTTTTTACTTTCAAAAACAGCTTGGTGAAGTTCAACATAATTCTGTACTTCTATTTCTCCTGCCAGTGAGCGAACAGTAAAGCTTGAACGAGGCTCGTATATTTTTACAGGTGTTTGGGAGGAACGCCGCATGAGTACCTTTGACCAGGAATGATCGCCTATATCGGATTGACATTTGAACCCCGCATCTTCTAAATCACGAATTCGATTAGCTTGCCCCGAGAAAACCATAACGAACCAGGCTGGACGCTCATAATGAGTGTTGCGTGCTGCTTGAGAACGTTGTTCCGCCCACGACAAGATTTCCTGATGCAGATATAGCTCGTGTTCAGGGTGGCACACATAATCAATTGTCCAAAAGGGAGTTTGAAGAACTGCCCAAGCAACAAGTTGTTGCGTTTCATCGAACCACAGCCTAATATTTTTGGGATTATCAAACGCCCATGAACTAAACCGATAAGGCAAATCTACAACATGGAGGTTGATTTCTGGATATTGACGAGCCAGGGCGGACATCAAGAACTTATCTCGTTCAGCTGCGAAGATGCGTTGAATCGTTTTCATCAGTTACTTTACATTTTTTCAATTTGCCTGAGCGAAGCGCCCAACGGCTCGCGTTACCGGCGGCTGCGAGAGCCAACCGGCGAAACGGAAAAAGCTGTTCGCCAAGATTCGCTTTTTTTGGCGGGGCCCACCAGCCGTCCGGTGCACGCATTGTTAGCCCGCCATCGTTTTAAAGCAAATGTGTTGCATTACAGGTGTACTTTGCCATCATCACAACCTATCATTGAGCTGTAAGTACTGGGGCCAAGATTATCATAAACCCTAAACCGGCCCAGGCAATCCCGAAAATAAATCCAATCGGTCCCAACAATCGATACAGGGACCTCAGATTCCAGCCAGGAAAACTGTTATACCAATCTAGAAACCCTTGATTGGAGATGATCTGTTGGCAGGCATACCATTCTGTAAAGCTGCGCAAATCAAGTGACCAAGCCTGATAACCATATTGTGCCGTTGCAAATGAAAGTGATAGACCCATCACAATAAAGATTATTGCGTCTAAAAGCGGGGGAATACTCAGTCCATTCTCACTTTGAGGCAAATATATTTTTTCAAGGATGAACACAACCGACATGATTGTGGCAATAACACTCGATGTGACTAGGGGCTTACTTCGCGCAAATCTTTCTGATGAGGATTTCATTGTTTATATCGTCTTCAATTTCACTTACGAAACCTGTGCATTGGGCAGGCTAACGGTTTGCGTTACCCGCTGGTGGGCGGGACGAGATAACGTCATTTTGCCGGAACCAGCTTCAAGCCACGCAAAGTGCTTGAAAACGCGCAGAGTCCCACCAGTCGGGTGCACGCTTTGTTAGCTGGCGGCACGACCGTAAAACAACACTGCCATTATAAATGGGCTCAACCAAAATCACTCCGCTGGCAAATAAACCTTGATGTCAAAATCCATCGATTCAATCCAAGCATTTTCATGCGGGATCAAGTTGCCTAATTCTAAATTGGTTATAGTCATTATTCCGCGCGACCAATAAACTACAGTTTTATCACTTGTCTCCGCGGGACAATCTACGAACGAGTGAGCACAACGATAGGCACTTTGCATGATTTCAAAATCATCATGGCTAAATACAAAATTGAATCCCCTTTCTTCTTGATAAGCGTTGACACTTCCATCATTTTTGCCAGTATTATCACGGTTTCTAAATTGGTAGCCGCTGATAAAAAGGGGATTTTCTCCATGCCAAGGAGGCGTCACAGGAATACTGAAATTTTCGGTACACTCGTGTTGCGACGATTCCGTTATTGCAATTTCCCAGCCTGTTTCCATCGGTCTGAGACAAAACACTAACCCATCCACGATTTCTTGCCTGTACATATTCAGCCGTTTTACTTGACCTTCAAACTCACAGACTCTTCCAATCTCAATGTTTGGAAAATATCCTCCTTTATATTCACTTTCACTCATCAGCGGATTATCGTCAAATGGGTTGGCTGCTGATTGACATGAAACCTGACTTGTTTTTATTGGTTGACACGCGATAAGACAGAAAAATGACAATCCTAAAATGATTGCTACTTGGCGATGGAGCTTCTTCATTGATTAACCAATTTTGTATTTTCGATTTAGCCAGCTAACTCGTTATTAGAGACCCAATGGGTCACTAATATCCAATCGATCCAACGGCGAGACTATTCCAGCCCCTACAGTTGCCACGTGAGTATAGATCATTGTGGTTTTTAGGTCCCTGTGACCAAGCAATTCTTGTATTTTACGGATGTCAGTGCCTGCTTGGAGCAGGTGTGTTGCAAATGAATGCCGAAGCGTGTGAGGACCTACGGGCTTGGCAATTCCTGATGATTTTGCTGCGGCACGAATGGCCTTCTGAACGCTGGTTTCATACAGATGATGGCGACGGAGGATGCCAGTTCGAGGATCCTTTGACAGTCGAGAGGCAGGGAAGGTATATTGCCAGGCCCATTCGTACTCCGCATTGGGATACTTATTGGCCAGCGCGCCCGGCAGGATCACACGGCCAAACCCACGGGACAAATCTTCGTTGTGCTGGGCTTTGACTTTTTCAAGATGCAGGCGAAGAGGTTCAGCGATCGAACGCGGAAGGACTGTAACCCGGTCTCGATCCGATTTGGTGTCTCGAAGCGTGATGGTTTGGTTCTTAAAATCTATATCCTTCACACGCAAACGAAGACATTCCATTAAACGCATTCCACTGCCATAGAGCATTTGACCAATCAGGTAATGGACTCCGTTCAATTTACACAGTATTGCTTTTACTTCTTCTTGGGTAAGAACCGCAGGCATGTGAACCGAGCGTTTTGCCCGCAGCGCATGGACATTTTGCATATCCCTGCCCAGTACCTCCCGGTACATGAAGAGAAGCGCCGAGAGCGCCTGATTCTGCGTGCTGGAACTTACGCCGCGTTTTGCAAGCGAAGTCAGGAACGCTTCCACTTCAGGAATACCCATTTCGGAAGGGTGGCGCAGACGATGAAAACGAATATACCGCTGTACCCAATCCACATAAGATTTTTCGGTCTTAAATGATAAATGTTTGACTCTGGCTTTGTCGCGGATGCTGTCCAGAAACTTTGACATTGGAGGCTATTCCCATCTACATTGAAATATCATCACATTCAAGAATGATTATACTACCCGCCTAAGCGCAGCGCGTTGGAAATTCGAAGAAGGAACGCGCGGATGATATGATGGAACAATGAAATTCACCAGGATAATCACACTGTTCATTACTCTCCTCGTATTCACTCTGAGCGGATGTAAAATGCAGCAAAACATCACACCCAGGGTCGGGCTGGAATTGATCGCTGAGGGGTTCACTTCCCCGGTTGCATTGGTCACTCCTCAGGATGGGAGTGACCGTCTGTTTGTGGTGGATCAGGTGGGAATAATCTGGATCATCTCTGCAGGAGAGAGAATCGAAATACCCTTTCTCGATTTGCGGACGCGTATTGTAGAGTTGAACTCTTTTTATGATGAGCGCGGACTATTGGGATTGGCGTTTCACCCCAACTTCGCGATAAATGGTCGCTTCTATATTTCTTACAGTAGTCATCTTCGGGAGGGGTTATCTTCGAGTGATTGGGATCACACTACCTACATCTCCGAATTCACTGTTTCTGCTGACAATCCTGACCAAGCTGACCCGGACTCTGAACGAGTGTTATTGGCTATAGACAAACCAGGCTACAACTATGAAGCGGGTCACATCGCTTTTGGCCCGGATGGTTATTTGTATATCGCCACCGGAGACAGTGTTCGCGACCCTGCAAGCGAAGCGGGCAAATACGCGCAGGATACATTCTCCCTGCTTGGAAAAATCCTGCGTATCGACGTCAACGGAACAATTGATAGCGGACAGAAATATACTATCCCATCTGACAACCCTTTCGCCAAAGGTGGGGGCCGCCCTGAAGTCTTTGCTTATGGATTTCGGAATCCCTATCGTT
This sequence comes from Anaerolineales bacterium, assembly GCA_045402985.1. Taxonomy (GTDB): domain Bacteria; phylum Chloroflexota; class Anaerolineae; order Anaerolineales; family Villigracilaceae; genus Defluviilinea. The sequence goes on along the minus strand of JAXIPJ010000100.1, from coordinate 33,499 downwards.
TTTCCTTCGACATAGCTCAGGACAAGTCGTTTGATGTTTCAAATTCCGTCGAAGATCCCTACCTTTTTGTTGGAGATGTGGGTCAAGCAATGATGGAAGAGGTCAACCATGTTGTAGCAGGCGGGAATTATGGATGGCCGACGCGTGAGGGAATAACTTGTTTCAATGCTCAAACCTGGGATCAGCCACTTCCGAGTTGCCAGACAAATGGGTTGATTGATCCGATAATTGCTTATACGCATCAAAATGATTTATCCGCGATCGTTGGTGGAATGGTATATCGCGGCGAAATGCTGCCTTCTCTACATATGGGTTATATATTCGGGGATTGGGGACGAGGAAATGGGCACTTGTTCGTGGCACATCCTCCAGCCTTTGGCAAAGGCTTATGGAAAATCACAGAGATCCAGGTCGAGACCCGAGACCGGTCTGGCATAGGTCAATTGCTCGGCATTGGACAGGATGAAGTCGGGGAGCTATACCTGCTCACAAAGGATCCAGGGACAGGGCCTGTCGGGGATAACGGCAAGCTGTATAAACTGATTCCACTGAAAAATAAATGAATTGACGGAACCTGACTGTCTTCAGAGGTGTATAGCCTATAGATATGTCAAATGCCGCCAACACCGGCGGCAACTCAATTTCCTATGAAAGGAGCGTTTAGAAATGAACAGAACCCAGCGACGTATTTGGTTTCTCATCCTGATGATCGCCCTGTTGGTGATCCCGTCAACGGTGGTATTTGCAAAGGAGCTTGGCTTGCTCACCATCACCGGTCCAGGTATCAAAGGCGAAGTGTCCTTGAATAATCATGATGATATGATGAATCTGGAACAATCCGGTTTTTTTGATCAAGCCAGGTTCGTGAAACCACCAGAAAACCTCGGCCAGGGCTACAACATTACCGCCCACTTGAACCTGGACGGAAAACTGGTCCCCATGGTCGAGATGGTTTATTACCCGGCAGAAGAGGGGCAGCCGGGCTACGTACACTACACAGGCCGACTCAATGGAGAGTCTCTGCAAACTGTTGATCAATGGGGCCAGATGGCTCCGCCAGCTGAAACCGCCCTGCGCAATTTGATGACTGCCAACAAAATTACGATTCAACCTGCAGTCGCTGTTGCTCAAGCAGTAGTCGTGCCAGCGATAATTGAGCCTGTCAAGAGCGAGGAGCAAACTGCTGTCCAACCTGCTTCTGCGCCGTCTGTTGCCTCTACAGCTATCCCACAGCAGGCGTATTATGTAGGAGCAGCACTGGCAGCCTCAATTCTGATCCTATTAGGAGCAGGATTCCTCTTGAAGCGCCGCACCGCCAGCCAGCGAAGCACGTAAGCAGTTGAAATCTGCCACAAAATCAATAATAATGCCCTCTATAGAGGGCATTATTATTTTAAACGAGAGAACTTCATCGAAAGATGCTATTTGAGCGAAAGTACATCTTCCAACGGCACATCGTTGATAAAAACATTTACTTCATTGACCGTAGAAAATTGCAATGCCGTTTGTTCGATTTGCGCTTCAATGCGCGGCGCGTCACAAACGCCTCCGAGTATCACGCTTCCCGTCAAATTGATAATCGCTTTTCCCTGCTCAATCGTAACCCCCGCCACCTGCAGATCCGATTGATACAAAGCATTGTAGTATCCAGATTCACCATAGAATTGATTTTTTGCTGAAACCAATTTTTCCAGCGCAGCTCTCAATACACCCTGTGTTGGCGGGATGGTCACTGTTATAGGGATGGCACTATCGCCACAGCCAACCAATGTTCCCGCCTGCCCATTGTCTTCTAGTGCAATCAAAATTATCTTGACCAGCTGTTCGCCCGGTGTGGAGGTTGGAAGAACCGGTGGAACCTGTGTCGCGGCGGGTATGATGGGCGTCGATGATGGAATCGTGATTGTCGCCGTCGCGTTTACCTGCTCAGTAAGCAGCAAGATTGTAGTTGCAGTGCTGACGGGTACCTGGGCAATACCTGTCGCGGTTGGAGAATATATCGGCTCAATACTCACTTCAAACCTGCCACAAGCAGTGAGGAATACCATACCCAGTATAAGAAATTTGCATAATTTCATACGACCTCCGTTTTGAAATTTGGTACCCCTAACATTCTAAACAAGATATGTCACAGAGGTGTTTCAGGGAGGTCACAATATTGTAACAACTCTGGCAGTCTCTACATAAAAAATTCGGGATTAAAACACAAATAATTCTCGAACCTTCCGAATGGCACATTGCTCATCAATAGTGCGGAGAAGGAATCGATCTGATATTTTCGCTCGATAAAATATTGGATCGCCTTCACATTGATCAAAGGTGCTCCAGCGCCAAACTCCTCCCCTCTCTCAGCCATCAAGCTTTCTGCATGCGCAAGCACAGCCGGGAAATCATTATCGTCCAGCACGGCGAATGGTCCATTGCCTGAACCCACGTACCCATAGCCAACAATTTCCCCGTCCCGTTTATAAACAAAGCCATCACGGTCAGTTGCGATCCAGTCGTGGACAATATCGCGCACATGACCGATGATCTCCTTATCGATCCGATCCATTTGTTCCTTGTGAATATTTAGTTGCAGCGGCTCGATCTTGAGATTGGTCTCTACATCCACTTTTTCAGCTTTGCGATAAAAATATTTGAGTAGGAAGCGTCCATACACACCTGCTTTCATATAGCGATACAGGGCGCGTTCATCCAATGTGGCGATGATGGTACGATAGCGCGCCTCCGTTTTGGGAAATGCGCGGGCCAACAATCCGCCGCCGATCCCACCAGACTGTTGGCCGGGCTCCACGAAAAACTCAGTCAACTCCTGCAAGCCATCATGTTCCACCGAACGCGCGTAAGCGACGATCTCTCCATCCCGTTCCGCCACCCAGAACTGCGAGGCGGTCTTTGCGAGAAACTCGAACATAGGTCTGCGTTTCTGCCAGAGAGATTCAATCACCGCAGGGTCATTGCCACCGGTGATTGCCATGACACCCATGCGCTCGCTATAATCCATGATGGATCTTACGAACACCTGAAAGACAGATTGTGAATCTTCAATATTCCCCTCGCGATAATTTATTGTCATAGTCTCTCAAAATCTCCGGGATTTTGCGGGTCATCCAAAGGCAAAATCTCGGAGATTTGAACAGGGATATTTATGGCTTATCCGACCAAAGGAACGCCAGCAAAATGACTTCAGCAGCTTTAGCATAATAACCAATCGCACTGGATGTGCCAGCTACAAACTGTTTATCACCAAGAACCACCCACAAGATGATCGTGAGCACGGTGTATCCAAAGAGTGCCCACCAAACCAGCCTGTGCTGTTGCTGCAAAAACGGAATGGGCAGGAAGTACGCGCCCAACAAGGCAAGATACCCAAAGCCGTTCAGGAAAATGGGGTCGAGGCCAAGGATTGGATACAGCGAAAGGTGAAGAAAAGCAGTTGCGAGAGTACTCAATATGATCCCATAATGCTTGCCTGTCAAGTTCATGATTTATCTCCTTTGACAAATGGTAAAACTACTGTTGAACTTCAGATATTTTAGCTTATGACAACCGAATTCACACGCTCTTACACATAGAACACTGCGCGCGCTTTTTTGTTTCGCTCGTTAACAAATCGAGGAAGTGCGAGTACAATACAGATTGTTTCATTTGTCCCCGCCGCGATTCGGCGGGTACCTCAACTCAAAGGAGAACTTCCCATGTATCACACCATTATCATCGTTGGCAACGTCGGCAAAGACCCCGAAATGCGTTATACACCTTCCGGGCAGGCCGTCACATCGTTTTCGATTGCCACCAACCGTCAGTACACCACAGGCAACGGCGAGCAGGTAAAGGAGACCGTCTGGTTCCGTGTTACCACCTGGGGCAAACAGGCTGAGGTTTGTAATCAATACGTAAAAAAAGGCATGAAGGTTTTAGTGGAAGGACGCCTCACACCCGATAAAGCCACAGGCGGGCCGCGTATCTGGACCAAACAGGATGGCTCCGCCGGCTCTTCCTTCGAAGTGACAGCGGGTACCGTTCGCTTTTTGTCTTCGCGTGGCGATGGGGCGGAAGGTCCGATGATGGGAGGTATGGAAAGCGCCGAACTCCCAGCTGAGGATGACATTCCGTTTTAGCGCTCACCCCCACCCTCTCCCCGTCGCGCTGAGCAGAGCAATAGCGAAGACGAAGCGGGGAGAGGGGAACGAGGAAATATGACCACTCCCACTTCACAACCAGCTGCATCTAATACACCTGCGCCCACGCCTCCCCAGCCAGCTGGACCCAAGATCAAGATCCCTGATGGAATGGAACCAGCTTATACAAACCTGGCACGCATTTCACACTCGCCTGCTGATATTGTCATTGAATTCGCTCACATGCTGCCCGGGGAAACAACAGCAAATGTACGTTCACGCCTGGTGATGAGCCCTCTTAGCGCAAAACTGTTTCTACGCGCACTGACTGAAAACCTGTCACGGTACGAAGCGGCTTTTGGCGAGATCCATGTGCCGGTCAACAATTCACTCGCAGAGAATCTTTTCCGTCCCTACCATCCTCCTGAGCCACCAAAGGAGTAACTCATTCAAATGGGGGCGACTTATCAGTAAGTAAAATTAAGTTGTCAGGCGAAAAGTCATTGCAATAAAGCGCCTGAGGGCACGGAGGGGTCGCCCAAACACACTCATATCACGTAAGTGAGGTCTTCATGCATAAACTCGAAAATATCGCCGACCGTATCCGTCAGAAATTTGACGTCCGTACAGCAATGCGTGATCAGGCGCTCGCTCAAGCGCGCCAACTGACGCGCGCCTGCTCGTTGGCCATACGTGCAGTCCATAGGGACGATAAAGAGACCATGGAAACACAATTAACCCTGGCACACAACCTGACGGATAAAATACGCGGCGAACTTGCCAGCCATGCCGATCTATATTACGCAGGATATACCCAGGATGCGCTCAAGGAATTCGTGGAAGCAAATGTGACCTGCGCGTTGATCCAGAGCCAGTCGCTTCAGACTCCCGAAGAGTTGGGAGTGGAAGATGCAACCTATCTCAATGGATTGGCAGAGGTGGTGGGAGAACTGCGCCGAAGGACCTTGGATATTCTTCGTCACGGTTATTCACAGGAGGCTGAAAGATTGCTCAGCCACATGGATGAGATTTACTCAGTGCTGGTGACCATGGATTACCCCGACGCGATCACGAACGGTTTGCGTCGTCAGACTGACCTGGCGCGCAGCATCATCGAGAAGACGCGCGGCGATGTAACGTTCAGCCTGCGCGGCGAAGGCCTCACACAAGCTATCAGGCAGTTGAGCAGTCAATTAAACGGCACCCCGGTCGAACTTGAGGAAGAAAGCGGTGTATCCATCCAGCGGAACGAGGACGATTAATCAATGGCGCGTGGCGGGCACAAATATCCACTGATCGTTTATCAACATATGCTTAACCGCTGGTGGCCTGCCCTGATGGCTATGGGGCTGGGAATGTTCGCTTTGGCTTACAGCGAATATATTGACCCGATGGCGCAATTCCTACCCTGGCGCTGGCAATTGTTTACGGGGATCGGCGCGCTGGCGATCCTGATCGGTGTTTTCTTCGTGATCCTGCGTCACCTGGCTTATGTGCAGCCATTCCCTCAATACTTGAAACTCGTCACGCCTTTCATGCGCCTCAACATTTCATATAAACGCATCAAAAAAACAACAACAACAGAGATGCGTTACCTGTTTGCGTTTAGAAGCCTTTCGGGATGGATGCAGGATATTTTTGAGCCACTGGCCGGCAAGACTGCCATGGTAATTGACCTGAACGGGTATCCGATCTCACCAGTGATGTTGCGGTTTTTTCTTTCGCGATTCTTTTTCAAGGATAAGACGCCGCATGTGGTGATCCTGGTAAAGGATTGGATGCGCTTCAGTTCCGAATTGGAAAGTATGCGGACGGGCATCGATATAATTCCATCGGCCCCACAGAAACGGCAGAAGAGTTCCATCCTTTCACAATTGCCGAAAAAATGATTATTTATGTCGCTGACGAAGGTTTGTTGGCAGGGGATTATTTCTTTATTACTTGAACGGGTTGCTCGTGGATCGGCAGAACGATAAAGAAGGAGCTGCCTTTCCCCAAGGTGGATTCCAACCAGATGCGCCCCTGATGATTTTCCACGATGGTCTTCACAATGGCGAGCCCAAGGCCCGATCCCGCAAAATCAGAACTGATATTACTCCCCCGATAAAATTTGTCGAAGATATGCGGTTGGTCTGCAGGTAAGATCCCGGGGCCCTGATCCGTGACTTGCAGGATTATCTGTTCACCTTCAGAATGGATGGATATTTTTACTTCTCCATTGGCATTTGAATATTTGATGGCGTTCCCAACCACATTATCAAGGACCTGACGGAGCCGAATGGGGTTGGCGCGCAAGGCTGGCATGGACGGAGCCACCTCTGTGTTAACTTTGATGCGTTTCGATTTTATCTGTCCATGCAGCATTTCCAGCGTATAGCGCAGGATACCTTCGAGTTGAATATATTCGCGACGATTATCCAGCCCGGCTTCAATGCTGCCGAGGTCCAGCAGATCGTTGATCAGGGCAGTGATATGTTGAACACTTTCCTGGATATGGTTCAGAAAATCGCGCTGATTCTCGTTAAGCGGACCGGCGCGTTCCACAAGTTCTGCATAGCCGATCACAGAAGTGAGAGGCGAGCGCAGATCATGTGAAACAGTGTTAATAAATTCGCTCCGCATCCGGTCGATCTCTTTCAAGTTGGTAATATCCTGCATTGTGATTGCGTATCCTACCTCGCGAACTGATGCAATTTGGGCGTTGCTTACCCTGCCATCGGCAAAATTGACTTCATGATATTTCAAGGGATCATCATCATTAGTCCGTGTGACCAATGCCTGCATATCCGGGTGCGTGAGCACGTCCAGCACCGGCTTGCCAACGGCTGATTTCTGGTCCAGGCCAAATGCCCTGCACATGGCCGGGTTTGCCAAAAGTATTTTTTTGTCATCATCGAGGATCATCACGCTATCGTGAATATTGTTGAAGACCGACTCCAAACGTGAACGCTCGGATTCAGAGATCTGTGCGCGCTTCTGCAGGGAGGCCGTGGTGCGTTGCACTTCGCGCCGCAGCCAATCGCCCACGCGATGCGCGTTGCGCAGGCTGTTTTCCACCGCGTTAATGATGTCGTCCGTTTTGAGAGGCGGAGAAATATAACCGCTCAGCCCAAGCCTGAAAATACCCTTGGTCAATTCAACGCTTGCCTTTTGGGTATAGATCAGAATTGGCAGGGTGGGGAAACGCTCAAGTAATTCCTTCGAAATTTTCAAACTGTCGTGCCCATCAAAATTTTCCCCGAGCAACAACAGGCCAGCGTTGGCTTCCTGCAATATACGACTCAATGCCGGCGTGTCTGTGGCAATTGCGGTTTCATATTTGACAGCATGCATTACGCTGTCCATCATTTTTGTAATGGATGAATCTTCCAGCGCTAGCAGGATCAGATCACGTTTCGCCATGAGAGGTAGAGGGATTTTACTGCTTTTTTAGTTTAATAGGAACGGGCGGCGATGTGTTTTCTGCAACATGCGCCAATCTTTCAAGTGCAGCGCGCGCCGTTTGCAGGGCTTGCCGTTGATACGAGGAAAGATGATCCTGTTTTAGTGTCAACAACCTGTCTATTGGGTCGGTGGCCGCGTGTAACTCCTCTGTAATGGACTTACGGATGCCTTCAAGCAGGGCATTCTGCTGTTGGTGCGCGTCTTTGGAAGCCTGTACTGAACCATGGAGAGCATGGAACAACCTGGCATTCACCAGTGAAATGGAGGCGTAAACTGCCACCGCCTCCAGCACAGTCTGCTCGAGCTTTTCGAATGGACGCTCATCCTTGCGGACGACAACGAGCATACCGATCACTTCCTTTTGCACCTTGATTGGCACCGCACAGGCGGATCTTCCCAAATTGGCGACCCTGAATTTGCTCAACGCCTCGCCTGCAATGGATAGCGTCTCTCCTGAAAGCGCCACCAACCCACTCATACCATCCTCCACAGGCAGGTTCATTTTCGCAGACCATGCCTTCGGAAGTCCGCGCTGGGCGCTGAGCAAAAAAGTTTTGCTTTCTTCATGGCGTATAAGAAGCCAGGCAATATCTGCCTCCGCTACTTGTGCAGCGCCGTCCACGATCTTTTGGAACAAGGCTCGCTGATCAGTAATGGAGATGACCGCTTTACCAATATTGATAATCGCATTCAATTCACGTGCCGTGCGCTGAAGTTCATGGTTCGTTTCATTCAATTTCAAGCCGAGTCGCTGCCGGTCATGCATCTCATGTACGCGCTGGAGCACGCGTTCCACCACCGAAACCACCTCCGCATCCCGCGCCGGCCACAAAAGATAATCTGCCGCGCCGAGACGGAACGCTTGAATAATATCCTGTTCCTGTCCCTTACTAGCGATGACAAGCAAAGGCGTATTCACGCCTTGTGAGGTAAGCGCAACGAGCATATCTTTCGCGCTCAAGCCTGGGATATTCAAATCTACAATGATCAGGTCGGGGGGAGTTTCAAGAGAGCTTTTGATGGCAGCGGACGAATCCTGAACGACATCCACCTGATAGCCAACAGATCTCAGGGCTTGACGGGCAATGATGTCACTGATTTCAGGGTCATTTTCGACCAGTAGAATGCGGTCCCCGGTTAAAGCCATAGACTCACTCTCAGAATATATTGTTATCGTATCTGTGTGAATTGTAACACCCTTTACCCCGGGCACGGCAGCCCATGGAACTATCTACGCCATTACATAATTCAAAGCTCAAATATCGGGCGGGATTGACCGGTAACAATGCCGCGCAAATTCGTGACGGGTTTCCCGGGTCCAAACTCAGCCAGGGCCTGCTCCTGTTTCGATGAAATTGCGCCTAGCTGACGCAGGATCTCGAGCACCACAGCCGGGCGGACGCGGTTGCTTGAGGCGAGATTCGCCCCCATTCTGGACGCATCACCATCTGAGACCTTGAGCGCGATGCCGACTCCAGGCGAATTGGCACTCAACGCACCAGGCAAAAGACCGATGATCTGATAGCCCTCCGCGCCGCGCTTACAGACGATTCGGCCCTCACCCACCCGCATCAGCTGTTCGTCAAACTCCCCATAGCCACTCACCATTTCAGGGTGAGCCGTCATCGCAGTCGTGATCTTGCGGCAGGCGGCCGCGCGCGTTTCGGAAAGTTCGCGCGGGTCGCATAGACGCGCAAAGCCCAACGCCGCGTTATGAAGCGGGACTGCAAAATTTGGCGCGGAACAACCGTCAATGCCGAGTTCGATCTCGTTAACGGGAGCCCGGCATAAGTCCGCTAATGAGGCGAGGATATCCTGTTGGATGGAATGGTTAATATCCAGATAATCGTCCAGAGAGAGTCCGCGCATCTTTGCATGAGCGAGCATGGCAGTATGTTTGCCGGAGCAGTTATTCCGATTTGGACCTGGTTGTTGCGCGTGGGTCACAAGCGATTTGAATGCGTCAATATCGCCCGGCATGTGAGTGCCACATTGCAACTGGTTTTCCTGCAGACCGATCTTCTTTTGCATCGCTTCGACGGTTTGAACATGCAGGTCACTGCCTTCATGGGAAGCGCAGGAGATCGCAAGCTCGCGCGGCGTAAACCCGAAATGTTCCACGCCCCCATGTTCGACGAACGGAATAGCCTGAAAAGGCTTGGCACTGGAGCGCAAAAAAACGACCGCATGCGGGTCGCCATAGGAAGAGATCAGTTTGCCGTTCGAATCGGCAACGGCAATGGAACCATAATGGACGGATTCCACGATGCGCCCGCGTGTAACTTCAAAGAGAGGCTGGGCAGCCACTACTCATCCAATGTATGACGGGAGGAGGGCTGATAGTGGCGGGCGTAATAATAATTCAACCCATAGCGCAGGCGATGCAAATACTGTTTCTGCCGCACGGCAGGTGCTCTGAAATCCTTGAGAAATTGCTCTGCAAGTTTATCGGTAGCACCAATAGCTGTCTTTTTCTTGCCGAGTTTTTCCAACCTGCCGTGGATGTGCTTGAGCACTTCTATTTGATGTCGGACGACCTGTGTGTTCACGACACCGCCGCGGCTGCTGATGATGGTGAAACCTTTATACTCAGGTTCCAGCAAACTATTCAATGTTTCGATCCAGGCGGGCAGGTCGGCATAAGCCAGAAATGGAGGCTGGCCCTTGATGACCGCGTCGCCGACAAACACTATTTTTTCATCCGGCAAAATGACCCATATGGCGCCGGAGGTAGGACCAGGATGACTCTCAAGAACAATGGGAGTGTCGCTCCAGTACAATGACATTTTATCTACAAAGGATATTTCAGGGGGTGCCCATCGAACGCTGCCGAGGCCGGGGATCGCCTCCCAATTGGAGCCGGTTTCATCGCCCTGAGCCTTGAAGGTATTGGGGCGATTACGAAAAGCCTGTGCAGTTTTCTCGTGCGCGATGACTGTGCAATCCATGGCGCGCACGCCCAGTGTACGGTCGGGATGCGCGTCCAAATTGATCAGCACGCGCTCAGGCCCATTACCCATGCCCATCAAGGATGCACGCCAGGAACGCCCATCTTCCGGCGAAGGCGGCGCATCGATCTGGATCAAACCGCGCGGCTGGCTGATCACGCCCAACGTCACGCCAGGATATTTGTCTTCGATATATACGTTCTTTGCGATTTCTTCCATTAATTTGAGGCTCCTGTTTTGGTATGCCTTCTATCTTACCACCACTTAAATTATAACGCCCATGCTCTCTTTGAACATGGGCGATATATTATTCAGGTCAACCGCAATTCTCTTATAAGTTTATGCACTCGGCGGTTCGAGCAAAAGGAATTGATAAAACGATTAATCGTTGATCTTCACCACAAAGGTATCGGCAGAACCGCTGCCGCCAACATAGGGGAATGGGTTTGGCGTCGTTGGGGAATTGGATGAGAAAGTATGCCCAACAATATAGGTGCTTCCCAATCCATCCACGACAATCGCATTGCCATAATCCTCTGCTGTCCCGCCCGAATAGGTGGAGTACACCAGCGCGCCAGCCGCGCTCACGTTTGTGACAAAGGCATCTGCGCAAGGCGGTGCACTGCAAGAATCAGTGCCTTTGTTTGGTTGAATCGCGGCGAGCGTTGTAAAGTCAGTGGATTTGGTATACCCGGTCACATACGCATTGCCGTGATCATCCACAGTAATCCCTACCCCTTGTTCCTCATTGCTCCCGCCCAGGTAATTGCTGAAGACCAACTGATTGTTCGCGATATTCAGATAAGTTAAAGGCATTATGACATGCTGACGGAGAAAGAAAATTGCTATTTCAATAACATAAACGATAGCCCAAAGACTATTGATATAAGCACTATCCAGACAATGGCGCCTCCCCAACCTACCTGTCGAGAGACCCACTGAGGAAAGAAAAGTGCGCTGAGCCATACCAGAGCATTTGGTGGATAGAGAGAAAACGACATCAATGCATCGTTACCAGCGAGGTGAAATGGGCCTATAAGATAGCCGTTAAGAAATACTAGAAAAAGTCCAACTGCAATACCTATTCCTAAGCCAACAATTTTCGCTTGCCCTCCTACATCGCCAGTCATTATTTCTAGCAAAATAACGACACCCGCTGCAACTAAACCTAATTGTAATTGCAAATCGTGATCTATGGAGCTGACATCTTGGGTTGCAATAGCTGCAATATACCATAGTACAGGGTTTGCAATTACTGTTACCAAACCTGCTCTAATCCCGCGCCAGCCGGGTGATAACAATAATCCTATGGAAATTGGTCCAACCACAAATAGCAGGAAGAATAACACCAAGTATATACCCTCCAAAAATATGGCTCGATAGAATAGCCAGAACAACAACAAAAAGAGAAGTGGCTCATAGACAAATCCAATAAAGAACTTCAGCAACAAACGGCCTGAGGGCCAAAAAGGAGGAATTAAGCTTATATTGTTCATGAATAGCCTCTCTCATTTTGCGAATTCAAAGTCCGCTCGATGGTAAGTTCCATCACTCAGTTTGCCTACGATCTATCAGTCTTCCAAACTTAAATAGATTAGTCGGTGATAGCATAAATAATCACACGCTAAAGGTCAACAAAACTGAAAGAAGTCTAAGTAATTCAAGCAAGCATAGCAAATTGAGCCTATTTCGTGAATTTGAAATCTGCTCGATGATAGGTTCTATCTTTCAGCGGCGTCCTCGCCGCCGTCCCACAAGCCGCCAGCAGGCTTGTGCTGATAGCCAGGGTAACTAATTTTTTTGCTTGCTTTAATAGATTCATTAATATAAGCATATCAAGCTCCAATTCTTATGACAACTGGCTTAAACTCTATTTTTGGTTACATACTACGTCAAATAGAAAGGTTATCAAGAATTGTAATTCCGCCCTCGTTCAGCCCGCGCCTACGCGCCATCATTCATGTGCGCTAGCCGCCAACTGTACATCTGTCGCTATCGGGAAAGTGAAATGGAAGGTCGCGCCTTTGCCTGGCTCACTCTCAACCCAGATCTTTCCACCATGCCCCAGCACAGCGAGGCGGCAGAATGCCAGGCCGATACCGAGCCCACCTGCCTTGCTGGTGCCGCGCAAACGCGTGAACTTATCGAAAATGCGTTCCTGCTCCGCAGGCGGAATTCCGGTGCCGTTATCCTTCACCCACATATGCACCCAATTGCCCTCATGGCGCGCTCCCACTCCAAGTTGCTGATCTGTATGTGTAAACTTACTTGCATTCTCCATCAAGTTGATCAACACGCGGCGTGCCATGTCTTCATCCACCCAAATGGATGGAATTTCATCCGGCAGGTCAATGACGAATATCTGGCGCCGGCCTTTTGCAACGGGTTCCACATCCCGAACTGCATTCCGGATCAGTAAAAGAGGATCAACGACTTTCTGGTCCGCCACTGGCTGACCCGATTCAAGGCGGTTCACATCCAGCAATGAGCTGACAAGGCGCTGGATACGGTCTGTTGAGTTCTCTGCGATCTTCAGGATGGAAAGAACCGTTTCCTTGTCATCCTCAGGCACCATGCTGTAGAGCACATCCAAACTGGAAACAATATTCCCGAGCGGCGAACGCAGGTCATGATAGATCATGGCCGTCAAATCCTCGCGCAGTCCGTCGAGTTCCTTGCGTTCGGTGATATCGCGCAAGATCCACTGGATCGAATCAGTTTCCTCGAACTCCACGCGGCGCGCGTGCACTTCCACCGGGGAATGTGATTCATCCTGCATGTGCAACGATGACTCGTAGGAACAGGTGCGGTTCTCGCGCAAAGTCTCGAACTCCCTGCCTGTCTTATTCCAATTCACTTCATGCAACTGATCGATGGAGAGGGTACGCAAGGTCTCGTCGGTATAACCGCTCAGCAAAACCGCCCGGCGGTTGGCCTCAAGGATGTGCCCTTCCCAATCGGTGATGAACATCGGGTCAATGCTATCGTCGAACAACTCACGGTAACGTTGATGCGCACCTTGCAGCCGTTCAAACAACTGCGCGTTTTGGATCGTCGTGCCCGCCAGGCCACCGATACCGGTCATTACCAGTAATGCATCCGGATCAAAAGATGTGGCAACGGGATTGATCGCTTCGAGAATTCCGATCACACGTCCCTGGGCCTGGATCGGCGCAACAACGACAGAGCGCATCTCGACTCCGCCAAACTTATCCGCGTCGCTATAACGCTTATCCTGGCTGACGTTCGGCACCACCACGCCGCGGCCCTCGCGCGCTGCATTACCAGCGATCCCGTCGCCAAGCGCGATCTTGCGTCCAAGGATGTTGCCAGCGTTATGTCCCGCGGCCGCCCGGAAGATAATATGCTCGCCATCCAACATTCCCAGCGCGACCGTTTCCACCTGCAAAGCCTGCATCATTTGGATCAACGTGCGCTGATAAACATCCTCCATGCGCAGCGAAGCGTTCATGGCGGCCGCACCTTCAGCCAGCGCGGTCATCACGCGCGCCTGTCGTTGACTCTCGGTATACAGCCGCGCGTTGAGAATGGCAATGCCAGCCTGATCTGCAATGGCTTGCATCAGGTCCAGTTGTTCCTCTGAAAACGCATTGGGCTTCGGATGGACAAGTGTCAGCACCCCCACCAGATTCTCACGTGCCTGCAACGGAACGCAGATCGCAGATTTTGCGCCCGACCTATCTACGGCATCATCCGGGCGCACCAACCAGCGTTCATCCTTGCTCGTATCAAGGACCAGCGCGCTCTTACGATTGCGCGTCACCCAGCCTGCCAGGCCGCGTTCCATCGTATCGCGCATCTGCTGTGTGGTGTGTTCATGCACCTCCGTACGATACACAATAGTTGCATCAACCACTTTGCCCGCATCATCCAGCACGATCACACTGCAGCGTTCGCCACCCACATTCTGAATGGCTTCATATAACACGCGTTGAAGCACAGTACGCAGGTCAAGCGCAGTGGCTACTTGGCGGCTGACATGATAAAGAAGTTCAAGTTGGGCTTTTGTACGATCTTGTTCCTGCTGTAGTGACATAATATCCAATCACATCTATTACCGCCCATGGATTCTCTATGATAGGCGGCCAAAGAAATACTAATTCCTCGATCAAATTCCTTTAACAAATGATACCACGCACCAACGTTAAAAGTATAGCACATTCAATTGTTAACAGTTGCTAGTACAATTGTGCCATGCCATTGGATATTCCCCGCATCAAAGCCCTCTGTTTTGACGTGGACGGGACATTAAGTGATACCGACGACCTCTACGCAAACGGACTCTCACGATTTATGCCGCGTTTCCTCTTCCGTGACCCCGCTCATACCGCGCGACGGCTGGTCATGTGGATCGAGGCGCCGGGCAACGCGCTTTTGGGGATGGCAGACACGGTCGGTCTGGACGATAAAATGGTCGCGCTCATCGATTGGATCGCGCGGCATCGGAAATTACCAGACAAAAAGTTCCTGCTTGTCCCGGGCGTGGATATATTGCTGGGACAGCTGAAAGGCCGTTACCCGATGTCAGTCGTCAGCACGCGCGATGAAAAAAGCACGCTGCGTTTTTTGAATCAATTTGATCTATTGAAATATTTCGATGTGGTCATCACCGGCCTCT
The DNA here is from genome assembly GCA_045402985.1 of Anaerolineales bacterium. GTDB lineage: Bacteria > Chloroflexota > Anaerolineae > Anaerolineales > Villigracilaceae > Defluviilinea. Next base: position 18,344 of record JAXIPJ010000100.1, on the reverse strand, counting down.
CTGCCATACACACGAAGCCATACCCGCACCCCATCCTCCTCGCCGCGAAAAAGATGGGAGTGAGGCCCGAAGAGTGCCTCATGATCGGAGACACCACAGTGGATATGCGCGCGGGCAAATCTGCTGGTGCGCAGACTGTGGGTGTGTTATGTGGATTCGGGGAGGAAGATGAATTGCTGAGAATGGGGGGAGACCATATTCTGAAAAATACAGCCGAACTGACAGATATACTTCTTGAAAAAAGTGATAGCCACATGCGGTGACTGTCACTTCAACAAAACTACCTGTCTCCAGCAGAAAGATCAACATACAGGTTCAGGTTTCGATCCTGTGCGACCGCTTCCAATTTTTTTCTGTATTCTATAATGCCATGGTCTTCCACCCACGGTCTGAAGAATTTGAGCAGGCCCGCGCCCAGAAAAAAGAATAACCGTCTGGAGATCGGGATGCTGCGCTTGAACTCTCCCTTATTGCGTAAGAGGAAACGCACATCACCCACGTGGACGAATCCCATCATCAACAGAGGCACGATCGTGACAACATCTGTGGTATTCACCACGCGATAAAACATGGATTTGATACTACTATCATATTCATCATTTCCAACGCGCGGGCTTCCAAACGTATAACAAGCTGCTATTTGATCGGTGAATCGCTCGTCCCATTCCAGGATCTGTGTCGCAACAGTGGCAAGCGCCCCACCCAGCGAATGACCCGTGATATATATGGGAATCCCTTCGACGCGCGCGAGACTCTTTTTAATATCCGGCTCGATACTTGCAAATGCGTTTTTGAATCCGACATGTATTTTGCCTTTTGGAGTTTTAATGCGTCTGGCGCGTATATCCGTTTGGATATCACGCCAGTTTTGCTCTGTGCCTCTAAAGGCAAGCACAGCGTAGGAACTATCATCCTTAACCACTAAAAAAGCCTGTGTGCCTGTTTCAGTTGAGGAAAAACCATTGATCCACCTAAAACCGCCCCCACCAAGCTTTTTGAGCAACAATGCCTTCGTTTTGCCGCCATCTTCAAACCTGTCATATGCCAGATGAGACATGGATGCGAGAATCCATGCCATACGGTCTGAATATGCAGCGCGCTTTACGGGTGGGGTAACCAAAAGGATATTTGCGCCAAAATAAGCTTTCGCGTCAGCAAGTTCATTTTGAGATTGCGGATCCTTCATTTTTCTTGATTGTTTTTCGGCCATTTTCCTCTCCTGTCGGATCGGTACTCATACTATACAAAATATTTGATCAAAAGTCAATTCACTTAATAAAATAAAACAACAATCCCAGTGCACCAGCACCCAACATCACAAGCGGAATGATGGCTTTCGCTTTCCAGCGATAAAGCGCCAATAAGGCTGTAACAAATATTGCCAGCGAGGGCAGATCTTTGACCGCAGTTCGAAACAAACCAATAGTCGTCACGGCGATCAAGCCAACCACGCCAGCTGTTACACCATCCAGGAATGCGTGCGCAGCTTTGTTTTCAATAAATTTTTCCTCAAAAAAATTATGGCCGATGAGTGTGAAGGAAAATGCAGGCAGGAAAATGCCAACTGTAAGCACAAGCGCGCCCAACGGTCCGCCGCCGAGGTATCCCACAAATGTGGAAAAGATGATCAGCGGAGCAGGCAGAATACTGGACAGGGCGAGACCATCCAAAAATTGCTGATTGGTCATCCAGGCGCCCGTCATCACCGCGTCATGCTGCAAAAACGGGATGGCTGTGTAGGCGCCGCCAAAGGTCAACAATCCGCTGCGCAAGCCATACACGAAGAGGGCCAGCAGACTGGGCGCTGCAGCAACTACTGTATGCGAGAGAAATGACATGGGCAGGAACATCGCCAGCTGATTGGGGAGAGATCGAGCCTGCTTTTTAACAATTGCATATATCAAGCCTGCCAGGCTTAAGGTGAGCAAAAAATTTAATCCAAACCATTGAGCAATACCACTGAAGATAGCGATGCCCCACAACCAGCGATCGTTGAGCGCATGAACCCCAATGCGGTGCACAGCGCGAACGATCAAGGCGGCCACAGCAGCCTGAAAGCCGTAAAAGATCCCGGCAAACAGCGGAGATCTAACACCATAGGTAATATAGAACCATGAGAGGATGAACATGAGCACAAAGCCGGGCAGCATGAAACCCAGGCCCGCCAGAATGGCGCCAAGGCGTCCTTTTGAAAGCATGCCAAAATAAACACATAACTCGTGTGCTTCGGGTCCCGGCAAAACCTGATAGACCGCCAGGATTCGATTAAATCGTTCAGGTGAGATCCAGCGTTCCTCCTCAACCAGTTCCTGCCGGATCATTGCGATCTGTGCGACGGGTCCGCCCCACGCCAGGAGACCAAACCTGAGGAAGCGCAGAAACAACTGCAAATAGGATTGTGGCGGCGGTGCGAAGATATCGTTTTCAGTAAGAGACAAGGGGTTTAATTCCACAAATGGTCTACAGGCTTTTTAACAATAAAATGACTACCCCAACTATCAATCCAAGTATATAGGATCCAAAATAGATGACGCTAAAAGCCAGAATTGTTAAGAAGGCCTTGGAGCCGCGTGTCTTGAACAAGTAAAAGGGAACGATGAACCATACCCCAACATATAAAAAGAGACCCCAACCATATATCCAGTTTGGCTCATAGTTTTTGCCGTCCTCTATGGCCCACCATCCTATTATCCAAAATAGGCATACTGTAGACAGAAGACTGAAAGCTGGCGAGGGCTGGATGGCGAGTCCAATATACAGGCTATTAGCAATATTCGAAAGCAGTAGAAAAATTATGAAAAATATTGCGTACACTGAAATACGGGAAGTGGATTGTATGCCCATGCTTATCCATAAGATCTGTATGTGCGGGAATTATTAGTAATAAAAATTTGTCAGGATCAACTGTTTATACGCAACTTATACAATTGTACTGCAACCACTTCACTCCATGCCAGAACTGCCAACATAAAAACATAAAATACCGCACCTTTGAGCCAAAACGCGGGAAGTGCCAGCGCAACAGTGATCCATGTATAACGGGATGAATTATTCCAATAGGGATGCTCACGAAATGCAAAACCTAGAAAGATCATAGATGGCATGAGGGTGAGGCCCAGCAACACGAAGGATAGATCATGCAGGCGTCCGTGCAAGGTGGCGGGCGTGGAGCGGATGGTTGGGTCCGTAGTGAAGGCGATACCCATGAGTGCGAGGCCAGCGATGGACAAAAGCAGAGTGCCGATCAATGCCGGGCGGACGGAAGGCAGGCTAAGGCGTAGTCCGGAGGCGAAGAGGATCATTATGAATCCGCTTAGGATAAATGTCGTCGGCATGATCCATCCGTGTTCACCGAGCGCCAATCCGCTGGGCCAATCGAAGGTCGGCGCGAGCAGCGGATGCCACCCCAGTGAAAGCAAAAATTCGTATTTAAGTATTGTGAGCGTTGTGAGAATGACTCCGAAGAAGAATGGACCGATCATCCCCGCTCGTGCGGCAAGTTTGATCCAGGAGGATGAACTCACCGGGAAAGATACAACAGGATAAGTGCCAACAAACCAGGCAATGCTTGAATATAAAAGATCGTGCGCCGCGCGGTGAGACCGCCGTAAATTCCCGCAATGACCACACAAATCAGGAAAAACATTTTGACTGCGAACTGGTCTGTCAAAAGTCCCCAGAACAGACCCGCCGCAAGGAAGCCGTTGTAGAGTCCCTGATTGGCAGCGAGCGATGCGGAAGCTTTTGAATATTCCGCAGTCATCCCGAATCTCTTTCTTCCAAATGGATGGTCCCAAAAGAACATCTCCAGCGCCAGAAAACCAAGATGCAAAATTGCAACGATCACAATCAGGATATTCGCGAGGACGGTCATTTTGTCTCCTTTGTGGTTATCAATTCAATGGTAGCATAATTTTGCTTCTCGTGTAGAATTATCACCAGCTCAAGGCGACGAGAGCATTTTGAAGAGGAGCACTTATGCCTTACGAATTGATCCTGACCGAAACGCACGGACAAGTGGGGCTCATTACCATCAATCGCCCACTGGCGATGAACGCGCTTAACAATCAACTGATGCGCGAACTCATGGATGCGCTGGATGCCTTCGATGAAAACGATGCCATTGGAGCGATGGTCATTGCCGGGAACGAAAAAGCTTTCGCCGCCGGCGCGGACATCAAAGAGATAGCGGATAGAACGATCCAACAAATGATGGACCGCGATCATGTGGCGGTCTTTGGCAGAATTCGCACGATCCGAAAGCCTGTCATTGCCGCTGTCTCAGGCTGGGCACTCGGAGCGGGATGCGAGATCGCGCTATCCTGCGATATGATCGTTGCATCTGAATCCGCGAAGTTTGGCCTGCCGGAGGTCACGATCGGCGTCATCCCCGGGGCGGGTGGTACACAACGACTCATTCGTGCTATCGGCAAGGCACTCGCAATGGAAATGATCCTTAACAACCGCACCTTATCTGCACAGGAGGCTTTGGGATGCGGGCTTATGAATCGAGTTGTACCTGTCAGTGAATTTCTAAATGAAGCATTGAAACTTGCTGAAGAAATCGCTGCGCGCGCCCCACTGGCCGTGCGCGCCGCAAAGAAGATGATCAACCAGTCCTACGAACGTTTTCTCAGCGATGGCCTCGAGCAGGAGAAACAGGTCTTTTATAATTTGTTTGGCAGTGAAGACCAGAAGGAAGGCATGCAGGCTTTCATTGAAAAACGCAAACCAGAATGGAAAGGTAAATAGTCGAATAGTTCGATAGTCTTTTAGTCAAATAGTCTGGAGACAGCATGAAGATTACGCGGTTTGAAGACTTACAGGCATGGCAACAAGCGCGAGTTCTGGCGAATTTGGTGTACGATGCGACTGATCAAGGCAACTTCGCCAGAGATTTCAAATGACGAGACCAGATCCGCGGTGCGGCTGGCTTTGGATCGAAAATATGTGGACGAATTGGCTTTCAAGCAAATTTATGATAAGGCAACTGAAGCCAAAAAGATAATCAATGCTCTCATCGCATATCTCAGAAGAAGCAAGCAAGGTAAAAGACCCGCCTAATTCAGCTAGCTCTGACTACGCGACTAAGAGACTATCGGACTAAACGACTATGAGAAATTATGTTGACTTATGCTGAATTGCAGTCTGCTTTTGAATCGTTAGATCTTGCCAACCATCCTGTCATCGCGCATGCATCCATCAGGAGATTCGGTGATGTGGAAGGCGGCGCTGAGACCGTTCTACATGCCCTGCTCACCTCTTCAAATGGGTTGATCATGCCCACGTTTACCTACAATACCATGGTCACACCTGAGGTTGGTCCTCCCAATAACGGAATAAAATACGGAACTGATCGCGACAATAACAAGAGGTCTGAACCTTTTCAGATCACAATGCCTCCAGACAAAATGATCGGCATCCTGCCGTGGGTTTTGCTGCAGCAGCAAGGTTCCACTCGCACACCGCACCCGATCCTGTCATTTGGTGGCCTGGGCGCGGATGAGGCACTAGCCACTCAAACTCTATACGAACCGCTGGCTCCCATCGGCGCGCTGGCAGAACAAAATGGATGGGCTGTACTGATCAACGTGGACCATTCTGTGAACACAAGCATTCATTATGGTGAAAAACTGGCGGGGCGCAGGCAATTTATCCGCTGGGCCTTGGCTGGTGACCGCGTCGTGGAATGTCCGGGCTACCCTGGTGACTCAACGGGCTTCCATACCATCGAAGAATATCTCAAACCAGACCTACGGCGCGTGGATATCGGTGAGGGCTTTATTCAAGCTGTGCCGCTTAATAGATTGTTCGACGCGGTGCAGGAACTGATTAAAAACAATCCGCTCGCCTTGCTATGCGAGCGGACGGATTGCGAGAGGTGTAATGCCGTGAGGGGAGTGTAGATGCAAAGTAAAATCACTCTTCATCTATTTCCAGTTTACTTATCTGAGCATGAAGCAATTTGTACCATTCCTTATAATCGACTTTCTTAATGGGCTTTATTGGTCTGCCTATAGCTTCCCACTTAAGATCAGGAATACTTGGCTCAAACATTTCATCTGGAATTTTTCGTTTCTTGTCAGAATCATCATAAGTTTGGGTATGATCATACCCATCATTTCCAGCATCGTATCTTGGATTGAAAAGTATTGTGCTGTTCGTGTAAAACCCCGCAAGATATTTTCTCTCAATTTCTTCTAACAGATCAAACTGAGAAACTTCATAATCTCTTTCTATTTCATTCCGGTTTACATATTGATACAAATATCCTGGCCCTGTGAGCCAATAAATCATTAACACAGTTCCCTTGTCGCAATTTTCATTGTTGATTATTACACGTGGTATGTCAAGCCCGTCGTCCCAGTTATAGTGAAGTATAAGTTCGTGCAATTCTTGAGGAGAACCTATTTTCCCAATCTCATTTAAACTATAGGCTTTCATGAGTTTCACTTCACTACTGAAACGTAATCTCCTCCACACGCCAGCTCTCCTCCCCCATCAACTTCTTCATGCGGTCGAGCATTTCGGAACACACCCGCGTCGTGTCGTTGGGGAAATCGATCAGGTGTCCCGAGCCATTCTCAAAGATCTGAAAACTGAATCGGTCGCGGCCGTGGAACGAGATCAGCGTGCCATACATTGTTTTGATCCTGCGTTTATCCCGTTCCTTGTCACCCGTCGAGCGCAGCATTACCGTGATCTGTCGCGGCGGATGCTCCTTATCCTTTTCCTCTTTCGCCAGCGGGATATATAACGATGGCGGGATGCGAACGGATTCGGTCGGGATAGACTCTACAGGCTGGACTGCCAACGCTTCGTGCGACAATACATGCGGCTCCCGTTCAATATCAAGTAATTCAACTGTTGTATCTTCCGTCTTCTCGTCTACAAGCGGAGCATCCAACGGACGCGGCTCACTGATAGGCCTGTGGTCAACTTTTGGTTCGGGTCGCGCCGCGATCTGTGCATTATCAAAGGATGGCTGCCATTCATTGTCCCGCTCGCCTCTTTTGGTACCTCCAATGTAACGAGCGGGATTGTCCCAGTCTGCAGGGAAGTTATCAGGTGGAGGTGGCATGTCGTCAAAGTCTGCGTCGGCCATGTAGACTGGCGCGGCCTGCTCTGCAATTTGGCTGATCGGCGGCGGGAAACCTGGCTTAACGGGAATCTTCTTTTGCAGAGGCATGTTTTGCGTGGGCTGTTGAGGCGCTAGTACAATGGGAGCAGGCGTCGGCTTCGCGAGAGGTGTATCCAGTATGGCTGGAGTTTCATCCAGCGATTCAAGGATTTTAATTTCCGTCCGGATCGTATCCACCAGGATTTTTGGCGGCGTGCTGTTCGTATCTACTTTGCCTTCGACGATGATGATGCGACCCACTGTGAGCTGTTCGCGGTTCTTCTCCCAGGTACGCGGGAAGAGCACGAGTTCAATGTTGCCCTGAATATCTTCAAGCGTGACGAAGCCCATCGGCTTGTTGCTCTTGGTCATGTATGGACGCACGACCGTGATAAGACCCGCCACGCGCACTTTTTCTTCATGCTGTGCTTCGGCAAGCTGGCCCGAGAAGTAACTGACGATGCGTGCGAAGGTTGGCTGGTAAGGTGTGAGCGGATGATCTGAAATATAAAGACCGATGAGTTCGCGTTCCCAGTTGAGCATCTCGCGCTTATCCACGTTATTGACATCCGGGAGCGTGATCTCATCCACCACACCCGTTGCCGCGCCGAAGAGACTCATCTGCCCCGCCTCCGCCGCACGGAAATGATTACTGCTTATTGAGATGACGCGGTCCAGAGAGGCAAGCAGCGCGGCGCGGTTGCCAAACGAATCCAGTGCGCCCACTTTGACGAGGCACTCCAGTGCGCGCTTGCCCACTGCACGCAGGTCGACGCGGCGCGCAAAGTCGTTGAGGTCTTTGAAAATACCGTTTCGTTCGCGTTCGCTCAGGATCAATTCGACTCCAGCCACGCCCACGTTTTTCACAGCCCCAAACCCAAAGCGGATGTTGGGCAATTGACTGAAGTCGCCGTTTTCGGATAAGTTCTTGTTATCAATATCTTCAATCGCAAAATCCCAATGAGACGCATTGATGTTAATAGGCAGAATTGGCACACCCATCGTGCGCGCATCTGCTACATAGAATGCGACCTTTTCAGTAATGCCCGCGGAAGCGGAGAGCAAGGCGGTCATGTACTCAGCAGGATAGCGTGATTTAAGATACGCGGTTTGCACTGCGATCACACCGTAATCGGCAGCATGACTCTTGTTGAAGCCGTAACGCGCAAATTCCTCCCAGTCTGTGTAGATCGCTTCGGAGGTGGCTTTATCCATGCCGTTCTTTACGGCCCCCTTGACAAATTTTTCGCGATGCTTATCAATATCCTTCTTGTTCTTCTTTGAGATGGCCTTACGCAGTTCGTCTGATTCAGAGGGTGTGTATCCCGCCAATTCCACTGCGGCGCGCATTAGTTGTTCCTGATACACAGGTATCCCATATGTATCCTTAAAAATAGGCTCAAGGGCAGGGTGACGATATTCCACTTCTGCCTGACCATGCATACGCGCAATATAATCTGGGATGAACGCCATCGGGCCCGGGCGATAGAGCGCCACCATGGCGATGATATTATCCAGTGTCTTGGGTTTCATCTGCACCAGATAACGCGTCATACCCCCGCCCTCCACCTGGAAGACTCCAGCAGTCTGCCCGTTGCCCATTAGTTCAAACGACTTCGGGTCATCCAGCGGAATATTATCCAGATCGAATTTGATACCATGTCGTTTCTCGATCAGGTCGCAGGCTTTTGCCATGACAGTTAACGTGATGAGCCCAAGGAAATCCACCTTGAGCATGCCGAGAGAATCGAGAATGCCCATTTCAAATTGTGTAACTGTCTTGATGGGCGTCTCTTCTGAATTGGATGTGGGGCGGTGCAAAGGCAGATATTCGATCAACGGCTGATCAGAGATCACTACGCCGGCGGCATGGGTGCCAGCATTGCGCACCGTGCCTTCCATTCTAGTGGCAATATCGATCAACTCATGCAGATGCGCCTGTTCCTTATAGATCTGTTTGAACTCAGGCACTTCTAACGCGTCCTGCATTGTGGTTGTGCGGCCCGAAACGAACGGCACCAGCTTTGCAACGCGATCCACTTCAGGTAATGGAATGTCCATCACGCGGCCTACATCGCGCAGGGCAGCTTTTGTTCCCATGGTACCGAACGTAATGATCTGAGCCACTTTGTCGCTGCCATATTTGCGCGTGCAATATTCAAGCATCTCACCGCGACGGTCATCGCGGAAATCAAGATCAATATCGGGCATCGAGATACGGCCTGGGTTCAGGAATCGCTCGAACAACAGATCATGCTGGATCGGGTCCACGACCGTGATCTCCAGCGCGTACGCGACAATGGAACCCGCCGCCGAACCGCGCGCGTTGTACCAGATGCCATTTTCGCGCGCATGCCTGCACAGATCCCATACGATCAGGAAATAAGCGCCGAATCCCATTTTTTGGATGACGCCCAACTCATACTCGATCCTCTCGCGGACCTGTTGACTAGCGGCGCGATCTCCGTAGCGTTTCCTCGCCCCTTCTTCGCACAGGTAATGGAGGTATGAATCGGCTGTGTACCCTACAGGGACAGGGAAATCTGGCAGGTGATAGCCCTTAAACGACAGGTCCACATTGCAGCGTTCAGCGACGAGCAATGTATTGCTTAATGCTTCTGGGACTTCTGCAAAGAGGCGACTCATTTCAGCAGGTGTGCGCAGATAATATGAATCGTCAGACATGCGCATACGGTCGGGGTCAGAAAGGAGCGTCTGCGTCTGAATGGCCAGCAATACATCCTGCAAGCGTGAGTCATCCTGATTGATGTAATGGACATCATTGGTGGCAATATATTTCGCCGAGTAACGTGCCCCCATCTCGACCAGTTTGCGGTTCAAGTCTGTGATCTCTTTGATATTGTGTTGCTGCAGCTCCACAAAGAAGCGATCTTTGCCGAAGACATCGTAATACCAGTTCATGCGCTTCACGGCTTCTTCGGGCTTGTCATCTAGCAGGTAGCGGGGAATTTCGGCGGACATACATCCAGAGGTGCAAATGATGCCTTCGGAGTGAGCCGCTAAAAAGTCATGGTCGATGCGAGGGTAGTAGTAGAAACCATCCAATTGTGCAGCAGACGAGATCTTGAGCAGATTCTTATATCCTGTCTCGTTTTCTGCCAGCAATAACAGATGCGAGGAGCTACGGTCAAGTTTGGAGTCGCGGTCCTTCATCGTACGCGCCGAGAGATAAGCTTCCACCCCAATGATCGGCTTGATACCCTCTGCGGTGGCAGCTTTGTAAAAATCCATGACTCCGAACATCGTGCCGTGGTCGGTGATGGCGACGGCCGGCATCTCCAGTTCCTTGACGCGCTTGATGAGCTTCTTGATATTCGAGAAACCATCGAGCAGGGAGTATTCTGTGTGAACGTGAAGATGTGCGAAAGACATGGGCGAGGAAGATTATAGCACGCATGTTCAATTATCAATCTGGCGCTTGGCTTAAAAAATCACCGCCCAAATATTACTGGTCTAGTAAACTTTTCTTCGAGCCTGCCACGTTGAAATAATCACAATTGCTGTAATGGCTAATAGAATGATTATGATTCCTGAAACAGGAGTGAGAAGGATGGAATAATACTCCAGGAAAAATAATCCCCACATGGGACCCAGAAGCGCAACAACGAAAAATATCCCACCATCTGTCAGAGTTAATCGGTTGTAGGCGCACCATAAATTATAAGGAACGACACGCGCCGCCATATTGCCCAGAATAAGCCCAAGTGTAACTGCCGCGATCTCCAGCCAAATGGAGGGTCCGAGCTGCAGATAATATCTGACGAGTACCAGTGGAAGTACAAAAAAGTAGCCTACATTGAATCCGATGGCAGCGCCCTGATACGTATATAGACGAATAAGTTTCGAATTTGCAGAACTCTGTTGCTTCCAATATTCGTTGTCTTTGGTGTTGATGAGCAATCCAATCAGCAATGGAATAACCAGCGTTCCAGCTATATACATCTCCATCGCGATTACACTAGTCTGCGGATCCTCAAAGGGCCAGCGCAGAGATGGTGCAATTAGCCACCAGGCTAACCACCAGACCCAAATCCAGTTGATAGCAGCGAGGGACAGGGACCAGTTGTCAGATGCCTTGCGCATAAAAGCAGCGAGCAAACGCGGCCACGTTGGAGGTGGACCATCCTGCGCTGCAATGATCAACGCCTGGAATTCATCTTCAGATATGGAGAAAAGATTTTCCAGCAGAAAGGGGATAAACGATTTTGAAGTATTTTGTTTAGGTGTGGGCGGTTCAACCTTGATTTCATCTGCAACTTCCCCAAATATCTGCTGCGTCTCGTTGTCATCAAGGGCGCGGTAGTTTCCCGCTTCCAATAGTTGATTGGCATCGTCGGGAGTCCGCAAACCACCGCACTTGTGCAAAACTTTGATAAGGGCGACCAACACATTACGATCTTCCGCATTGATCTTGCTCTCCCAGCTTTCCCAATGACTGATGGCCGCGCCCGTGTATCCCCCATCATCCATTTCATCACCTATTAACTCACCCAAACGCTCCTGTGAAAGTCGTCGGTTAAGTCGCTCAGAGTCATTGCTGGCTTGTCTGAATCTGCGCAGAACTTCACCAAATGTAGCTACCAATAATTAATTCCTTGACCTAATGATCACTTAAGAAAATTCAAGCAACACTTGTGGCTTTTCGTCACAGGGAATTGTATAACGTATTCATCAACGCAACTCCATTCAAGCCTCAAACTTATTTTCTCTATGGCGGCTTGGGCGAGGTGACTGCATAGTACCTTAAAAACTAAATGGTCTCTTTAGACTCCCATATCACCTGAATGCGCGTGCCCTGCCCTAACTTTGCATCGATATTGACATCCGCACCGATCAAACTGGCGCGCTCATGCATGCCTGTCAGACCATAATGTTTGCTGGCATGCGTGTCGTCCAGGTTGGCCATGGATTCAGCATCGAAACCGACGCCATCGTCTTCCACCATTAGTTCGATCCTTGCGCGTGACAGCCTTGCAGTGATCCTGATGGTTTTCGCGTGCGCATATTTGAGCGCGTTCCCACAGGCCTCCTGCACAATACGGTACAGATGATTCTCCACCTTATCAGGGTAGCGGCATTCCGCAACTGCCTGAATATTTGCCAAAATTTTCACCTTTTCCTTGTTTCTTTCAGACAGGCCCTCTGCCAGATCTTCAAGAGCGGGCTTGAGACCAAAAGTAAGCGAGGGCGGTCGCAGGTCAGTGACGATCTCTCTGAGGCGTTCGGTCAGCGCTTCAAATGCCTGCTGGAATTCCGGTGAAAAGACAGGTGCATCGCTGCGCATCAGCAAGGCCGCCATCTCGTTCATGATACTGTCATGCAAGTCACGCGAGAGACGGAGCCGTTCCTGTTCATAGCGGTCAATGTTGGCTTCGTACAAAGTCTTGAGGCGATCAGTCTGCAGAATATTGCTCAACGCGATGGCGGTCTGGCTGGCAAGCGATTGCAGGATTGGGATCTCCAGTTGGGAATAGATATCATCCGGGTCGCGGCGTCCGAACAGCCAAAAACCATTGGTCTCCTCAGCAAGTTTAAGGGGCAGAACTAGGCGGATCCATGAATAGGGCTGGTCACTGCCTGCTAGGTCAGGAGAGCGATAACTGCCAGGTTGCGTCATCAAGTCGGGCATATCCTGCTCTTTGGGTACTTGCGCTTCATTGACTCCCAGCTTGGAAAGCACTTTCAGCGTTCCATTATTGGATTGGAGAAAGATAAACTGCCTTATCAGCAGACTGGGAATGATCTCTGCCTCGAGCACGCGGACGAGATCTGACAGCAAATCACTGGTGGTGATGCGCGCAGAGTATGTTTCCAGCAGACGTTTTGGAGGCAATCGAATCCCCAGCAACCAGCGATCCACAAAAGTCTGAAAAGATGGAAACCATAAGATTGTTATTATTGCAACAATTGCACCTACTATGATTGTAATGATGATGGTGCTGCCGGGCGAAGAAGCCCGAATGGCTGTTAGCACAATTAATGGAAGTGCAATGACACCCATCATGATAAGAAATAAATAAATTGAGATAATGCGATTGAGGCGAATTTCCAATCCACCCAACTGGCGCCGAAAAACACCATATAAATAGGCAACAGGAATTAGAGGGAGTCCCAATAACCCTGCTCCAGCCAGCGTAGGTATCGCGATAAATGCAGAAGCAATTCCAACGGCGATCGCTGGCAGAAATGCCAACAAACCAACCAGTATTAATAGACGAAGATCTTTTCGCGCCTCTGGCTGAAAAACAAAATGACTAAAAAGAAGAAGCAAACTGCCGGTAACTGCCAACAGAAAGCCCGTTAGATAAAGATCCGCTGGCAGAAGTTGGAACCATTCCAGGGCTGCCAACATACCGGCAACGACATAGCCAATGATGACTATAAAATTAGGTAGCCTGGCTAATCTTCGGGGAAAAGACCAATGCAAATGCAAGTAAATTGGTACGCAAAACCAAATGCTCATCCTCAAAATAAGAGGAGTACCCCAAATGTGATACATGGAGACACCACTGCCAACAACCAGCCAAATGGCTGTTAGGTAATTGAAGCTAATCATTAGGCGCCAAATTTCATCTTTAGGACGCAGTGCAAGGATGGTAGCAGTTCCCACCAGCCAAAAAACATAAGCCAGCCATCCTTCACTAATTAATAGATCAAGGATTTCATCCCGATTGGGCCCGGGATATCTCCAGGGAATTGTAATCTCCTGCCCAGCACGTTGAACGACAAGAGGCGCGATCTCATCCGTTTGAACATTTTCGAAAAGACGCTTGCGATAATCTGACTTAAAGTCACTCCACCGTAAGGACCCGGCTTGAATAACGCGATCATTTAGCGCAAGCGCAGGCTGTGTAGTCTGTTCAACAAAGATATATACAATAGAGCCATCGGCACTTACACGAAATCCTGCGTAGGGATGTTCGAAGAACTTGGCATATGTATAGAAAAGAAGCACAGCCAGAACAAGCCAGGGAAGAACTTGTTCTGGAAGACTACCCAATAAACGTCTGTTTCTGGTCATGGCTTCGCAACTTTGATGGATAAAGAAGATGAAAGACGTTCGTCAATTGAAACGAACGGGCTTACTCAGAAATCCCTGCTGAAATTTTTACTGGAAGGAGTGATGAATTCTCATTATACAGTGCGCATATTTATTGTACAAGAAAAACAACCAAATCAGACTTTAAACCAAGGAGAAAACATGAAAACTTCTATGACCTGCTTTTCACAACATCAAAGAATCAGGGTAAATATCTGGAGGCGCTGGCGCTGATCACAAAAGCCAGCCAGATTCAGAACGCATGGTATCGATGATATTACACGGACTGGTCGGGAGAATTCCCGACCAGTCTTATTTGGAGAAAACCATGGACATTTATCAAACCACAACTGAATATCTATTGAAATTGCCAATCTTTGACTCCTGGCACGAAATGGAGTCCATTCTTCGGCGCTCCGCAGCGACGCGTCCGCGCGACTGGGAACTGCCGTTCATTGCCTACGAAGCTCTGGGTGAAGCGCGTGAAAAGGCAATGCCCGCCTGCGCCGCGCTGGGTTGCGCGCAGATCAGCATCATCCTCGTGGATGACATGCTGGATGACGATCCGCGCGGCGAATATCATCGTATTGGCAATGGCAGGACCGCCAACTTCGCGGTCGCTTTCCAAGCTGCAGGGGCAGAGGCGCTGCTCGAAAGCGGAGCCAGCACAAAAGTCAGATTTGAAGCGTTGAACAGTCATGAGTCAAATGATGTCCACCACCGCGCTCGGTCAGGAGTTGGATATCCAAAATCCAGCCGATGAAAAATCCTATTGGCAGGTTGTGAAAAATAAAAGCGCGCCGTTCTATGGCTGCGCGTTCCATCTCGGCGCGTTATTCGGCGAAGCCACACAGACTGTGGAAGTTGGATTGAAACGACTCGGTGAACTTTATGGTGAGATGATCCAGATCCATGACGATCTGAACGACACGATGGCCGTACCCGCCAACTCTGATTGGCTGCAGGGGCGCAAGCCGCTGCCCATCCTTTTTGCGCAATCGGTGCAGCACCCCCAGC
Source organism: Anaerolineales bacterium (assembly GCA_045402985.1). Lineage (GTDB taxonomy): Bacteria > Chloroflexota > Anaerolineae > Anaerolineales > Villigracilaceae > Defluviilinea. The sequence continues at coordinate 3,147 of JAXIPJ010000100.1, read as the reverse complement.
GCGCAAGATTCATGGAACTGTATCAGAACATCTCGGTCGAAAACGCGTTGCAGGAGGCGCAGGAGATTTTGATCAGACGTGGCGCCGTCAGCTCTTGTGCGGATCAATTGTTACGCAGGCATCGAGCTGGGCAGGATATCCTAGACAAAATATCGCTTCCCAACAAGGCGACGGTGGATTCCGTTATCGCGGGTATCATCGCCCCCGTACAGCGACTCTTCGATACGCTGGATGTCTCCCCACAGGCTATGACTACATTTGCAGGGGAGGCGAATCTGGGGGGATGAGCCCCAACTGACGCGCCTTCGCAATGGCCGCCGCGCGCGAATTGACTCCCAGCCTTAGATATGCCCCCGAAAGCAGGTTTCGCACGGTTGAATTCGCCACATTCATGATCTGCGCCAGTCTCTCCGTTGTATGATCCGGATAAGCCGCGCACAACGAGAGCGCTTCCATTTGCCGACCCGTTAATGGCTCTTCGCTGGCAGCGCTTCGATTTTTCACATACAAGTTGCGCACTTTTTCGCTCAGGTAGATGCCCCCGCTGACGATCGAAAGGATCACGCTTCCCAATTCGCGTATTGTTTTCTGATCATCTTTAAGAATATAGCCGCTCGCGCCGCCTTCCATCACTGCACGAATAATGCTGCGGTCATTATGCATACTTATCACCAGGATCGCAAGATCGGGGTAACGCTGAAGCAGACTGGGAATGATATGAAATATGGGGTAGTTATTGGAATTTTCGGCAGAGACTTTTACATTTACATCCAGAATGAGTACATCGGGCACTTGTTTTTTGAGTGCCACCTCAAGATCTTCGCCATATTCAAGGGTGGTTATGATTTCAATTTGGGGAACTTTGCTTAAACGAAATAGATAGCCATCCACAATACTTTGGTGATCATCCAGAATCGTCACGCTGATCTTGTTTTCCATATCATCATCCCTTTTCTAGACAAGTTAAGAGTAGCAGAAATTACCAGGCATTTCAAGCCCTTTTTCAAAAACAGTACAAATGCCTATGCAGTACAAATCCCTGCCTATTGAGCCTACGGTACAGAGTCTATACAATGAACCAAGAATTATTCTTATTTTTGGAAGTGCGGGATGCAAAGGGGGAAGAAAATATTCAGGGTAAATGTCGGTAACGAAACCGACATTCACCCTGCTTTTTTAAATAAGACAATGGCAATAAAAATTCTCCCTACTGAGAACTTTGTGAGCGCGCAGGGATTCGAACCCTGAACCAATGGCTTAAAAGGCCACTGCTCTACCATTGAGCTACGCGCCCGTCACTTAAGGCGAAGGGCATTCTAACATGGTACACAGGTCAGCGTCAACGGAAAACCACTTAACACGAAGGGGACAAAGTTTTAAAACCAAACCCTTCGCGCTCTTCAAGGTCGTCTGGATAACTCTTTAAATGTAAGACCTTTGAGGCCAATCGCGTCCATCCATATGGAGGCACAAATGACTGAAATGTTGCATGTCACTGAAGATACATTCAAGACCGAAGTAACGGATTCAACCCAGCCGGTGCTGGTGGATTTTAGCGCGGTGTGGTGCCAGCCCTGTAAAATGCTCGACCCGATAGTCAAGCAACTGGCTGGCGAATGGGATGGAAAAGTCAAAGTTGTAAAGATCGATGCGGATGAGAATCCCAATTTGGTTATGCAGTTTGGCGTAATGGGAATCCCCACCCTCTTGTTCATGAAAGGCGGCGAGATCAAGGAACGTATCACAGGCTTTATGCCCAAGGAAAAACTGATCGCGCGGTTCAGCCCCCATTTTAATTAGTCATTGCGAGCTATCGCGCCGAGCGGAGGACGATGTCCGAAGTTGAAGCTAGGCAAAGCAATGACAACTTATCATAAAAATGATGGACACGAATTGTGTCCATCATTTTTATTTTCTCATTAACTTATCAAGTTCAGAAAAATCGACGCGGGAGGTCAAATCCAAACTCAGTGGCGACACGGAGACCATACGCTTCTTTCGCAGAACGTATACATCCGTATCCTGCGGCTCATGCTCAAATTCAGCGGCTTCGCGATATTCCATGAGGCCCGGCTCACCCAAGGATTCCCGTTGCGGTGCCACAGGCTGATAATATCTTTGCCGCGAAACGCGCGTCAATTGCCAGGGCGTACCAACGGTTGCGTCTGAGGGCACGTCCACTTTCAGCAGATTCACGTCTGCAGGAAATTTCCGTTCCAAAAGCAAACGAGCAATGCGCGCTGTAAATTCCGCGGCTACGACAAAACTCATTTCTTCAGAATACGAAAGATGAAATTTCGGATCAGCCTCCAGCGAAACAGCCATGGCTGGGATGCCAAGCGAAGCACCCTCCATCGCCGCTCCGACCGTCCCTGAGATGGTGATTCCAGAGGCCACATTCTCCCCATAATTGATGCCAGAGACGACCAGATCCGGCTTGCGCTTCATGATCTCATAAACTGCATGGAGGATGGTCTGCGCGGGACTCCCACCCACGGCATACACGCTCCATTCCTGACCGTTGACCTGAACCCGCTTCTGCTGAATAATCCCATCTGAGGAGTTAGGCAAACTACGCCCCGCACCTGAGGCTTGTTCGCGCGGCGCAGTGACGGTCACGAACCCGAGCGCGGACAGGGAGGCTGCTGCGGCCCACAGCCCGGGAGAAAAGATCCCATCGTCGTTCGTCAATAAAATTTGTGGTTTTGATTTTTGCATAATTTTGCCGACAGTTCCCGAAAAAAAAAAGGAGCGGTTAATCCGCTCCTCAACAATGGCGCCCTCGGCGCGACTCGAACACGCGACCTATTGCTCCGCAAGCAAGCGCTCTAATCCACTGAGAGAGCAGCCCTTATTATACAGGTGTTTTGCCATGGCAAAGACCCGAACGGCGCAAAAATGGACGCTTGCCTCTGTTGCCATCACAGACGCATACACAGACTTTATCCTTTCCCGTCAAGCCGCCAACTGCACGCCCGCGACGCTTGAATTTTACAGGCACACCGCGGGCGCGTTCCTTTCCTGGGTGGAAGCCCAAGGGGTAACCGGTCCCGAAGAAGTAACCGCACGCCTCATACGCGGCTACCTGGCGGGCTTGCTGGCAGCAGGACGCAAGGATACTACCCTGCACGCCAATGCGCGCGCCAT
>JAXIPJ010000024.1:0-2920 GCA_045402985.1 Anaerolineales bacterium | reverse complement strand
ACACGATCCTGCGCATGATGTTTTCGCGCATCGGCCAGCCCCACGTAGGACCCACCAACGTATTCGGTTTCAACGACCCGCAGGGCATGTGCCCGAACTGCAACGGACTCGGTCGCAAACTGGATGTGGACCTGGACAAGTTTTTGGATAAGTCCAAGTCTTTGAATGAAGGGGCTATCTTATTTCCAGAGTATGCGGTCGAGAGTTGGGGCTGGAGCAATTTAATCAATACTGGATTATTCGACCTGGACAAAAAGCTCTCCAAATACACCGAGAAGGAAATGAACTCGCTTTTATATAACGAACCTATCAAGGTCAAGACCAAGTTAGGGGCAAAAGACTTCAACGTGACCTACGAAGGCATCGTCAATCGCTTTACCAACAAGTATATCAAGAGGGATCTAAAAACCATGTCTGAGCGGACTCAAAAGTCGGTGGAGCCTTATATGACGATGGGTCCCTGCTCTGAATGCAAAGGCGCGCGGTTGAACCAGACCATTCTGAAATGCAAGATCAACGGTTACAACATCGCCGACCTGACGAGCATGGAGATCCCTGAATTGATCGAAGCCGTAAAAAAGATCAAAGTGCCCGCCGCCGGGCCAATAGTCAAGTCGCTTCTCGAACGGTTAGAAAACCTCGTGGATATTGGCTTGGAATACCTCAGCCTCAGTCGTGAGACGGACACGTTATCAGGCGGCGAGTCGCAACGCGTAAAAGTCGTTAAGCACCTCGGCAGCAGTCTAAGCGATGTAATCTATATCTTCGATGAGCCGAGCGTGGGTTTACATCCACGCGATGTGCACCGCATGAACGAGTTGTTGCAGAAACTGCGTGACAAGGGTAACACAGTCATCGTTGTGGAACATGACCCCGATGTGATCAAAGTGGCAGACCATGTCGTTGATGTGGGTCCGCACGCGGGTCCGCACGGGGGCGAGATCGTCTACGAAGGTAGTTATGCAAACCTGCTCAAGGCGAACACGATCACGGGCAAACACATGCAGCAGTCCGTCCCGTTGAAAGATTCATTCCGCACGCCGACAGGCAAACTACCGATCAAGAAAGCGAAGGTAAATAACCTGCAAAACTTCAGCGTGGACATTCCAATAGGAGTGTTAACCGTTGTTACAGGTGTGGCTGGCTCTGGAAAAAGTTCACTTATCAACGAAGTCTTTGCCCAGCAACATCCCGATGCGATCGTGATTGACCAATCCGCAGTAGGAGTCAACAGCCGTTCCAATCCCGCCACGTACACGGGCATCCTGGACGATGTCCGCAAAGCGTTTGCATCGGCGAACAAGGTGCAGGCTTCGCTGTTTAGTTTCAACTCGAAAGGCGCGTGCGAAAACTGTCAGGGGCTGGGTGTGATCTATACCGAGTTGTCTTTTTTCGATAGTGTGAAATCGCCCTGCGAAATTTGCGGCGGCAAACGTTTCAAGGACGAAGTGTTGGCATACAAACTCAACGGCAAATCCATCAGCGATGTGCTGGCGATGAACGTGGAACAGGCGCTCGAATATTTCGAACTCAAAGAAGTCCTGCGAAAACTACAAGCCATGAGCGATGTGGGGCTGGACTATCTGAGTCTGGGTCAACCGTTGAGTACATTATCGGGTGGTGAATGTCAGCGCATCAAACTCGCCAGCGAACTGCACAAGCAGGGCAGTATCTACATCATGGACGAACCGACCACAGGCTTGCACATGTCCGATATCGGACACCTCATGCAAGTCATCAACCGTCTTGTGGATACGGGCAACACGGTTGTTGTCATTGAGCACAATTTGCACGTTATTAAAAACGCTGACTGGATCATTGACATGGGTCCAGAAGGCGGCAGTAAAGGCGGTACCATTATGTTCGAGGGGACACCGAAACAGCTTCTGAGCGCAAAGAATTCTCTTACCGGAAAGTATTTACGCAACTGATCAACCTTTTGAACTGACAAAAGAATTAACGAGGCGAATATGAAAAAAGCGATCGACCCCATGGTAGGCACAAAAAGAGTGGATGAGTTCATGGAGGGCCTTGATCATCCATTCAAAGCGGAAGTACAAACCGTGAGGGATATCATTAAGAATGTCAACAAGGACATCGCCGAGGAAATAAAATGGAGAGCGCCATCCTTTAGTTACAATGGGGAATATCTGGTAACCTTCAACCTCTGGGAAAGAGACCATCTCCATCTTGTCTTCCACAACTCGGAGATATCAAAAGTTAAGAGCAAGTTATTGGAAGGCGATTACGACCACAGACGTATGGCTCATTTATTTGACAAGGACGACATAAAGGCCAAAAAGCCGGCGCTTGAAAAAGTATTACAAGATCTGATCAAGTTGCAGAAAACGGAAAAGGAGAAATCATGAAAAAAACAGATCCCCAGGATGATATGACCGCTTCGCAACACATCGACCAATTTATCAAAGAGCTGACGGACTGGCGCGGGAAGTGGATCGCGCGTTTGCGTGACCTGATCCTGAAGGCGGCTCCTGAAGTCAGCGAAGAATGGAAGTGGGGTGTGCCAGTCTGGGCATATAAAGGCAATGTCGTTTCCAGCGGCGTGTTCAAGGATTACGTAAAATTAAACTTTTTCAAAGGCGCTTCTTTGAAAGACCCAAAGGGCCTCTTCAACGCCGGGCTGGAGGCCAAAGGAACGCGCGCCATTGATATCGGTGAAAATGACGATATTGACGAGACCGCTTTAAAGGAGCTCGTGCGCGCCGCTGTGGATTTCAATACGTCTGGCGGCAAAAAGAAATAACTAGCCAGAGGAGAATAACGTGAAGAAAGTAACTCCAAAAGCAGAGACTGAAAGTCCCCGCGCTATAAAATTTCGCACCACGCTTTTACAAGGGGACAAAACCGCCACAGGTATCCGAGTTCCGCAAGAGGTCGTCGAGAGTCTCGGGCCGGGCAG
>JAXIPJ010000294.1:0-1835 GCA_045402985.1 Anaerolineales bacterium | reverse complement strand
TTCCATTGCGCGCCGCGTGCAAGATCCGCTCGCCGAGCTTGTAAAAATTGACCCCAAATCCATCGGGGTAGGACTGTATCAGCATGACGTGGACCAAACTTCCCTGACGCACGCCCTTGACGGCGTGGTTGAAAGCGTTGTTAACAAGGTGGGTGTGGATGTAAATACTGCCAGTTCTGCTCTGCTCACGCATATTGCTGGAATTGGTCCCAAACTCGCGATGAACATTGTTGCCCATCGTGATGCCCACGGTCCTTTCCAATCACGCGCCGCGCTTCGTAAGATAACCGGGCTCGGACCGAAAGCCTTCGAACAGGCGGCAGGCTTCATGCGCATTCAACACGGGACAGATCCTTTGGATGCCTCTGCAATCCATCCTGAATCCTACGAAATTGCTGAAGCCCTTCTCGCGCGTGCGGGGCTTTCTGCCGACTCGACTTTAAATGAGAGGAGCGCCGCGCTGGATGTAATAACCACTAAAACATCTCTTGAAACATTGACCAAAGAATTGAAATGCGGTGTGCCTACACTCAAGGACATTCTCGAACAACTAGTTCGCCCGGGACGGGATCCACGTATAGACACTCCCCTGCCGATCCTACGCTCGGATGTGCTTAAAACGGAAGACCTTGTTACAGGTATGCAACTTAAAGGAACAGTACGCAACGTGGTGGACTTTGGCGCTTTCGTTGACATTGGCATCAAGCAGGATGGTTTGCTCCACCGCACGCAGATCCCAACAGGCACAGTTCTTAAAGTTGGAGATATTATCGACGTGGAAATCCTTAAGATCGAAAGTGAACGTGGGCGAATAGGACTGGGTTGGGTTATGTAAAAGCCTGAATTAATCATACTGTCCAGGCTTTGATGGTTTGGGCCTGTTTACAGCATATGAGTACAAGCCGTATGCAAGCCGCTGAAGCCCTGCGCGGCGAATAGATTTCTTATCGAGGTTGTTGGGGTTTGGAGGTACGCTATAAACACACCTATTACCAATGTAGGGGTAGAGCTCGGGTGGTTTGTTCTGGCAAAAGTGTGCCAGCAATAGTTCCAAACGTTCCAGTGCAACCTCTTCCCCAACTTCGTTGACTAAAGCCAAGCTAAATCCCAACACCTAAAAGTGCGGTTGAAATCGGCCTGGCAGTAAACGGAGCTTTGGACAGGATGGAGTGAAGGGGTTCAGACTTATCTGTGAACTGCACACGCTTGCACGCGAACGTATTCAGGAGTATGAAACAATATTCTGGCTTGGGGTAGCGAATGGCTCGCAATTCGTCCATGAATTTCTCCAAGGTTTTAAATGAGCACCCATAACAGGTTTATACAAGGATAGGCGAAAAGGTTGGGGAAGTTCTAAACATTTTGTGCTGCCCATCAAATTGACAGAATTAAATCTCTGAGGAAGTATAATTGCATGAAAAGACAGAGACTTTTGTGATCAAAAAGAATCTCGTATGACTGGGCAAAAAACAACATTAGATATGTTCATTCCAGAAGATAGGCGGCAGGCGCTATCGAGAGGGGAAACTTTGCCAGCTCGAACATATGGGGCTGTATTATTTGCAGATGTTTCCGGTTTCACCAAACTGACAGGTATTTTATCAACAGAGCTTGGCCCTCAACGAGGAGCTGAAGAACTCATACGGCAACTTGACCCAATATACACAAATCTCGTGAACGCGATTCACAGTTTCAGGGGAAGCGTGATTGTCATAAGTGGCGATGGAATCACTTGCTGGTTCGATCAGGACGATGGCCGCAGGGCAACAGCTTGCGCGTTCGCCATGCAAAAAATCATGGATCAATATGCTACCATCACTATCCCAACCGGGCAG
>JAXIPJ010000095.1:0-4890 GCA_045402985.1 Anaerolineales bacterium | reverse complement strand
TTATCCGCATCTTCCAGCCTGAGACCATATTTAGCTGGCATCGCGAACTAGTTCGCCGGAGATGGACCTACCCACACAAGAACCAGGGTGGACGACCTTCAATCAGCAAAGAGCTTGATGAACTTATTCTCCGCCTTGCTCATGAGAACCCCCGTTGGGGATATGGCAAAATCCAAGGTGAACTCGTCAAGCTGAGTTTCAAGGTTTCACAATCAACTGTGCGTAATATCCTCGACCGGCATGGAATTCAGCCAGTGCCTGTTCGCAATAGCTCGATCGGATGGCGTCATCTGATGACACACTACAAAGAGCAGATCCTCGCGTGCGATTTTTTCACTATAGATACCATCTGGCTTCAGACTATCTATGTACTCTTCTTCATTGAATTGGGTTCTCGACGCATTCATTTTGCTGGTGTTACAAGCAATCCCAATCAAACCTGGATTACTCAACAAGCCAGGCAATTGGTTTGGGATCTACACGATAGGGGAAGGTGCTTCCAATTCTTGATCCACGACAATGACTGTTCCTTCAGTAAGGCCTTTGATGCCATCTTCGAGTCCGAAGGCATCCATATCATTCACACGCCTTTTCAGGCTCCCAATGCAAATGCTCACGCCGAACGGTGGGTTCGCACTGTCAGGGAAGAATGCCTGGATCATATTCTCATCATCAATGCGGAGCATCTGCAGCACGTCTTGATCGATTTTGCTCAATACTACAACACTTCTCGCCCCCATCAAGGTATCGATCAGCAGATTCCCATTCCCGACAATATACCTAAGAACACGGGCTTTATTCAACGTCGAAAGGTACTCGGCGGAATTATCAACGATTACTTTCGTTCATCGGACCGCTGCCTCCTGTCCACCTTTTGATTTTATTTTCGTTCAGTAACCCCTATCCTGGTCATCTCTCTGTACTGAAAAACGCCTGTTCAGTGAAACTATATACTTCTTTTCAGAATAACACGCCAGATCTCCAGTATTGTGAGCTTACTTTTTTGCTCATAAATGGTGGGAAAACTCGGATACTTATTCTTAGTTTCTTCGGTTGAGGTTTTTAAACCATACGGGATGAGCTTCGGCAAAGCGCATTTCAACGACGTGAACAGGTGGATTATGGTCCTCCGATTGGAAAGGTGTACATCCATTCACCTGAAGATCTCATTCTCTATAAGCTTATGTACTTTGGGCTTAGCCAGCAATCGAAGCATTCTCGAGACATCGCAGCCATTCTCAAGTCAAAGAACAACGAGCTTGATATGCACTATATTGAGCAGTGGGCAGCTCGATTAGGATTAAATTCGCTCTGGAAAGAAATGCTTGACAACGTTTCTTGACATCCAGTAAGATATATGAGCGCATACCGAAGCTCAGAAAGTGGTATGATTGCCATACTCGGAATTCAATTTTCGACCCAACAGAGCACGGTTTTAAGCTCATCGTAGTCCACATGGTTACCCAAAAAGGTTGACCACATGGTTATGAAAATCACCAAACCATGTGGACTACAGTTCCAAAAGACCGGAAATGGTTCGGGTCCGTGAGGTCGAGAGTTCAAATCTCTCCACCCCGACAGGAGTCCACATGGTTAGCCTTTTAGGCTAACCATGTGGACTTAAATAGGCTGTGAATCAGGGGGCTTGAAATTGCAGTCCACATGGCTCTTATCCGTGAGGTCTTGAGTCTGTCTTAGCGGAAATAGATTTTCAATTCCGAGTATTTTTTACATCATAACGAGGAAAGAGCCGGCGCTGCCACATTGAGGGCAATCGCTTTGCTGCGAACGGGTATGTGGTCTATGTCGAGGAGGTATTGAGCGGAAATCCAAGCCGAATAGGGTATTGTATCATGAAAAGTTTTCATTGACAGTGAAAACTTTTTGCGCTATTATTTCAGTATGAATGAAAACCATTGGACATCTCGCTGGACAAAAGATCAAATTAAGAGCATGGTGCTCGAACAGTTTGAGTTTTTCTGGAACTTGGACACGGGTATTGTTCGGACCCAGCTTTCCCAAGTGGAATCGGCGAGGAATGTGCCTCATGCTGTGATCGTTTCAGGACTTCGCCGCGCAGGAAAATCGACCTTGTTGGCTCAAATGGCTCACCGGCTCGGGTCAGACCAGTTCTATTATGTCAACTTTGAGGATGACCGATTCCTGGGTTTTGAGGCGGACGATGCCAACGATCTATACCAGATTTTGGTAGAAGTTTTCGGGGAACGAAAAATATTCATGATCGATGAAGTGCAAAATATAACTGGCTGGGAACACTTTGTCCGGCGTTTCATGGACATGGGAGTTAAGTTCTACATTACAGGCTCGAATGCATCTCTGCTCAGTAGAGAACTTGGAACCCGCTTGACGGGCCGATATGTGCCGATCGAGCTCTTTCCTTTTTCCTTCAAAGAATACCTGGAGTTTCGGGGGCAAGAAATTCCTGATTTGACACGCATGACCACCGTGCAGCATGCCCGCCTACAAAGTTCGTTGCAAGCATATTTGGAGTCGGGTGGTATTCCAGATGCATTGAAATACCCAGAACTACCTTTGCTTCGGACTTTGTATGATGATGTCTTATACCGTGATATTGCAACACGTTACCGGCTGGATGACGTAACCGCAATTCGCGAACTGGCGTTTTACTTGATCAGCAATCCAACCAGCTTGATCTCATTCAATAAACTCAAAGATCAGTTTCGGCTCGGCAGCGTCAATACGATCAAGAACTACATTAGTTATATGGAAAATAGCTGGCTGGTGTTCACCTTGAATGTGTATGATTATTCAGTAAAACGTCAGCAAATCGCGCCCAAAAAGATCTATTGCATTGATACCGGGCTTGTGAACAAAGTTGGTTTTGGCTTCTCGCCAAACACGGGCAAGCTTTTGGAAAATTTAGTATTCCTGACAGTTCGGCGGACGACACAGGATATCTACTATTTCTCATCACCTGGGGGCTATGAGGTGGATTTCTACCTGCCTGAAACACGCCGGCTCATTCAAGTGACTCAAAATCTGAACAATGCGCCCATACGCGAGAGAGAGGTACGGGCATTGCAGGATGCCATTCAACTCTTGAAGCCAAAAAGCGCTCTCATTTTGACAGATGCCAATGGGAAGGATTTTGAGATTGCCGGTGTCCCCGTGCGCATTCGTTCTGCAGCAGAATGGATGCTAAATCCATAACCTCCATCTGTCATGGTCGACAAACGTGATCCGTTGAGCGTAAGATAATCCAGATTATATTAATCGCGATTATCGTATCGAATCTCAAGTTGTGTTTGCATCACACATTTCCCTGGTCTGTACAAGACGCCATTCCACCGCCATAAAGCCCCACAACATCAGAGTCGAGCACGTCTCTACTAAGCTGGACATGTACTGCGGATACGGATTTAACTGATGTGGTTTTAGCACCTGAGAGGGGACCCGTACCCTGTAAAAACCTCATCCAAAGTGATTTACTCCAGAAAACCCGGCACACCTGTCCTGTGTACCGTAATTGGTAGAATAGGATTATCCCTCACTATGGAGAGCATAATCAGATGGGTTGGTTCATTCTCAAGCACATTTTCTCAACCATTCTATCGATCATCAACATCACACGATTATCCAACCAAGAAAAGGATCTGGAAATTCTGATTCTACGCCAGCAATTGTCAATCCTGCAACGCAAACATAACTCCCCCATCAAACTCAATCATGTTGAGAAGATAACATTGGCTGTTCTAACTGCTAGACTGAAACGCATCACCCACCGATCTGCAAATCAACTGCGAGATATTATCCGCATCTTCCAGCCTGAGACCATATTTAGCTGGCATCGCGAACTAGTTCGCCGGAGATGGACCTACCCACACAAGAACAAAGGTGGACGACCGTCTATCAGCAAAAAGCTTGAGGAACTTATTCTTCGCCTTGCTCATGAGAACCCCCGTTGGGGATATGGCAAAATCCAAGGTGAACTGGTCAAGCTGAGTTTCAAGGTTTCACAATCAACTGTACGTAATATTCTCGACCGGCATGGAATTCAGCCAGTGCCTGTTCGCAATAGCTCCATTGGATGGCATCATCTAATGACACACTACAAAGAACAGATCCTGGCGTGTGATTTTTTCACCATAGATACTGTCTGGCTTCAGACCATCTATGTTCTCTTCTTCATTGAGTTGGGCCCTCGACGCATTCATTTTGCTGGTGTTACAAGCAATCCCAATCAAACCTGGATTACTCAACAAGCCAGGCAATTGGTTTGGGAATTACACGATACGGGAAGATGCTTACAATTCTTGATCCACGACAATGACTGTTCCTTCAGCAAGGCCTTTGATGCCGTTTTCGAGTCCGAAGGCATCCATATCATTCACACTCCTTTTCAGGCTCCCAATGCAAATGCTCACGCCGAACGATGGGTTCGCCCTGTCAGGGAAGAATGCCTGGATCATATTCTCATCATCAGTGCTGAACATCTGCGGCGCGTCTTAATCGAATTTGCTCAATACTACAACGTTTCTCGTCCCCATCAAGGTATCGATCAGCAGATGCCCATTCCCCGCACTATACTTAAGAACACGGGCTTTATTCAACGTCGAAAGATACTCGGCGGAATTATCAACGATTACTTTCGTTCATCGGATCGCTACCTCCCTTCCATCCCTTGATTTTATTTCCGTACAGTAACCCCCTTTCCTGGTCATTTCTTTGTACTGAACAACGCCTGTTCAGTGAACCTATATACTTCTGTTCAGAATAACACTCCAGATCTCCAGCATTGTGAGCTTACTTTTTTGCTCATAAATGGTGGGAAAACTCGGATACTTATTCTTAGTTTCTTCGGTTGAGGTTTTTAAACCATACGAGCAGTTAGGCTTTCAAGGGAAATGA
>JAXIPJ010000139.1:0-25669 GCA_045402985.1 Anaerolineales bacterium | reverse complement strand
TGCTGAATCCCGTTATCGGGCGCGTTTTTACTTTGATCCAAACTCGATCCCGATGGCCAACAATAATGCTCATTATCTCTTCCATGGTTACTCTGGCACATCCACGCTGGTGCTGCGGGTCGAAATTCGCTTTTCCAAAGGCAGTTATCAATTGCGCGCAGCGCTGAGTAATGACAGCACCGGCTGGACGAGCAGTACCTGGTTCACCATCAGCGATACCTCTCACTTCATAGAAATGGACTGGCGCGCTGCGACAGTCAGCGGCGCGAACAATGGAGCCCTGACGCTCTGGATCGACGCAGTACAGCGCGCCAATTTGACAGGCGTGGATAATGACACAAGACGAATTGACCGCGTCCAATTAGGGGCAGTATCTGGCATTGACAGTGGTACGCGCGGCATATACTTCTTTGACGCATTCGAGTCTCACAGGCAAATATATATCGGGCCATAGCTTGCTTTGAGCATATTCGGGCCGCAGATTACAATCTGCGGCCCGAATTTTTACTTTTTACTAATACTCCCATGCTACACTACAATACTCTGTCACTCGGAGTAATGATCATGATTCCCTTTAAGACTCAAAATTATTCATCCCATTATCTTGAGTAGCAGTATAATTTTCCCTGAAAGGCACATTATGCTAAAGAATTTTGTAAAAATCTTCGGGGGTGACCCCAACAAAAAAACCATCGAACAATTAGGCGGCATCGCCAAAGAGATCAACTTGCTTGAGCCAAAGTCTGAGGCATTAAGTGATGAGGAATTGCGCGCCAAAAAGGATGATTTCAAAGCGCGTCTGGACGAACTCATCGGAAACGTCGAGGGCCTGGATGAGAAGGAACAGTTCAAGGTCCAGCAGGAAGCGCTGGAGGAGATCCTGCCTGAAGCGTTCGCGACCGTCCGCGAGGCATCCAAACGGACCATTGGCCAGCGCCAATATGACGTGCAGCTGATCGGCGGAGTGGCACTGCATCGCGGCTCCATTGCTGAGATGCGCACCGGCGAAGGCAAAACATTGGTCGCGACAATGCCGATCTATCTCAACGCTTTGCTTGGCAAAGGTATACATCTCATCACGGTCAACGATTATCTTGCACGCCGGGACGCGCGCTGGATGGCGCCGATCTTCCACATGCTTGGGCTGTCAGTCGGTGTTTTGCAAATGGCTGCCTCCACAGAGAATGGAAAGAAGGCCTTCATCGTCGACTTCGAACGTGAGTCTCCGCATGAGGATCAGAATCATCTGCGCATGGTGGATCGGGCCGAAGCCTATGCCGCGGACGTCACATACGGCACGAATTCCGAATTTGGTTTCGACTACCTGCGCGACAACATGGCCATGCGCCTCATGGACCGCGTCCAGCACGGGCATCATTATGCGATCATTGACGAAGTGGACAATGTCTTGATCGATGAAGCGCGCACGCCGCTCATCATCTCTGGCCCCGCCTCGGGAGATCTCGAATGGTACGGAAAAATGGCACAGGTGGTGAAGCAACTCAAACAGGAAGATTATGAACTGAACGAAAAGGATCGCGCCGTCTCGATCACGGAAGTTGGGTTGGCGCGCGTTGAACAAATGTTGAACCAGCCTCTGATGGATCCCGACCGCCCCGAAGATGTGACTCCCGAACAAGCCCGGCTGAGAGGGCATCTCGAACAGGCATTGCGCGCCCAATATCTCTTCCATAAAAATAAGGAGTATCTCGTGCAGGCGGGCAAAGTGATTATCGTGGATGACTTCACCGGCCGCCTGATGCCCGGACGCAGATGGAGCGATGGCTTGCATCAGGCAGTGGAAGCAAAGGAGGGAGTGAAGATCGAACCCGAAAATGTGACCTATGCAACCATCACCTTGCAAAACTACTTCCGTATGTATAAAAAACTGGCAGGCATGACCGGCACCGCCATCACGGAAGCGGAGGAGTTCAGCAAGATCTACAACCTGGAGGTCACGCCCGTTCCGCCGCACCTTGAATATCAAGCCTTTGGCAATAATGCGCCTCTGGTCGAAATCAAGGCAAAAGATGAAGATGGTTATGCTTATACATACTTTGCAAAGCGTGAGTCCCCCTCCCCTAGTGGGGGCCCCACCGGGGTGCTTCGCAAAGGGCAGGTTGAGGGCGCACCACTTTTTTATCGTCGCAAAGATTATCCCGATATCATCTACAAAACGGTGGAAGCAAAATTACGCTCCATCGTCACAGAGATCGTACGCGAACATGTGCGTGGACGTCCGCTCTTGGTAGGTACCACATCGGTGGAATCATCTGACCAACTCTCGAATCGACTCAAGGCCGAGCCGGTTCGCCGTTTGTTGCAGATATCCCTTGTCCGACGCGTATGGATGCAAGCCAACAACCGCGAAGAGGATGGTCGTCTCATCGCTGAATTACAGCAATTCAATGAGCCACTTGAAAAAGTGACCCCTGATTCACTGCGCAAATTCATACAACCTTTTGGCGTCACCAATCTCAATGCCGAAGACCCATCCAACCAGCCAATTATTCTGGATCTGCTCAGGCTGGGCGAGCAGGATGTGGAACGGCTGAAAAAAGTTTTACAAGGTGGTGTGCCTCATCAAGTGCTGAATGCGCGCAAGCACACCGAAGAATCGCAGATCATTGCCGATGCAGGCGCGTTTGGTGCTGTCACTATCGCGACCAATATGGCGGGGCGTGGTGTGGATATCAAACTTGGCGGCGAATTGGCTGAGGAAGTCATCACCGCGGTTAACCGCGTTTTGGGCAAAGCCGGTTATGAAAACCCATTCGATATGACCACCGAAGAACGCCGTCAGGCCCTGAAGAATGTTGACCCCTCCAACTATGGACTTTACGATGCAGAAGTGAAACACTTCCTGGGATACTTTGAAAACATGGAACGCGTGAAGGAACTTGGTGGTCTGCATGTCATCGGGTCTGAGCGCCATGAAGCGCGCCGTATTGATAATCAGTTACGCGGCCGCTCTGCGCGTCAGGGTGACCCGGGCTCTTCGCGTTTCTACCTCTCACTGCAAGATGATCTGATGCGCGTGCAGGGCGGCTCGCAGGTCAGCAATATGATGGAACGACTGCGCGTGGACGATTCACTGCCGCTCGAAGTGCGCCTCGTCGGGAACATTATCGAACAATCGCAGCATCGCATTGAGGGTGCCAACTTCGATGTGCGCAAACACCTGCTCGAATATGACGATGTGCTCAATAATCAGCGCACACAGATCTATGGTCAGCGCGATCGCATCTTTGTGAAGGAAGATCTGACTGACGATATAGCCGAACTGCTGGAATTGGAGATCAGGACGCGCGTGGAAGCGGGGCTTTCAGATCAAGGACCGGATGAGAACGAGGACGGCCCCTGGAAATTGATCGCCTGGCTCGAACAGGTTCAGCCCCCTTTCATGGCTGGTGAACGCCTCTTTCCCAGCTTTGGCCTGTCTCTGTTGCTAAAAGAGTTATCTCACGAGTCTGCCAGCTCGCCATCGGACGAACAGAAGCAAGCCTTCGCACTCCAAATTAAAGACTTGATCGCGCGCGCCATAGATACAGAGAACGCTCATCACCTGCATGCCATTGATGCGTTGATCGACACCACCGAGCAAAGCCTTGAATCACAGATTGCCGCGCGCGCAGATACGCTGGACGCCTACTTTGATGGCTTGCGCGACATGGATGAAATACCACGCCCACAAAAGATTTTAGATGAGATCAACAACCTTCTTGGCGTGCAATTAAAACTCAATAACGAGCAAATGCGCGCACTGGGTGAAGACCCGCAGGATGTAAAAGATGATATTCGTAACTTTCTCTCCGCGCAATTGACAGCTGTATACGCCTCGCGCGTCATCGCCGCCGTGCAGAATAGATTTGGCGAATCACTCGGCGAAAAATTCGAGATTTCCAGTTGGGATGATGCCGAGGATAAAATTACGGAAGCCGCGCAGAATGCACTGATGCGTCGCCGCGAGCGTCTGGTGGGGGACGGCGAGCGCGGTCAGATCCTGCGTGATCTTGATAACCTCATGCCAGCTGAATTGAATGACACCACAAAACTTCAGTCATTGCTCACGCTCTCGCAGGGCGCGCGTACAGTCTTCGATCAAAAGACGCATCGGCAGGTGAAGCAGGTCTTCAGCCGCTTTAGTTATGTATTCCTGATCGCACAGCTACTCGAAGGGCGCGACGCGGAATCTGTTGTTGAGGAGGTATTAAGTCATCTGGAGGAAGCGCAAGAGGCCCTGCAACTTGCCTGGGGCGAGCGCGAGTTTGCGCGTGTCTCTGCAAATGCGCAACGACTCGCAGATTTTGGCGTGGCGGCGACGATGGCTTTTGGGGAGGAAAGACTCAACGAAACGGTGGCCAGCCTGGGCGAGTCTGATCGTGAGGCGTTGATCGAATCCGTTGGGAAATATGTGCTGAACGAAGTCCATCGGCAGTTGTTACTGGCTGCCACATCCGAATTATGGGTTGATTATTTAACGCGCATAGAAGCGTTACGGGTTTCAATCGGTTTGGAGGCTTACGCACAGCGTGACCCACTGGTACAATATAAAGGTAGGGCATCTGAAATGTTCTTGCAGTTGGTTGAAGATATTCGCGGGCTTGTGATCAGCAGGATATTTGCTTATCGCCCGAGACCTGTGGAGATCACACCTGTGGAAACCACGGATGTGCTCCCTGCGGCAACACGCACAACTCAATTGGATGACGGCAAAAAGAAGAAACGTCGACGACACTAAATAGAGTATGGCAGAACGAGTCACGGCTTCTCTCAATACGTATCGTGCCCTTCCCAAGGTGGAGTTACATCGTCATTTGGAAGGTTCATTGCGTTTGGATACCATGGTTGATATCGCCCGAAAACATGGTATCGAAATCCCTGAGGATGTGTTGCGGCTGAGCACCATGGTGCAGGTGCAGGAGCAGGACAAATTTACCTTCCAGAATTTTCTTTCAAAATTTAATACTTTGCGGCTTTTCTATCGTTCGCCGGATGTTATTCATCGCATCACCCGTGAGGCCATCGAGGACGCTGCAAAAGATAACATCCGATATATGGAATTGCGTTTCACACCTGTGGCTCTCAGCCGCGCCGAACGCTTTCCATTGCACGATGTAATTGATTGGGTCATCACCAGCACAAGGGATGCAGCTGAGAAATCCGGTGTGATCGTACGTTTGATCGCGTCGGTCAATCGTCACGAGAGCGCCGAGCTGGCGGAACAGGTGGCCTGGCTGGCGATTGAACATTTAAAAGATGGCATGGTAGCGTTGGATCTGGCCGGCAATGAAGCGGAATATCCATCTCAGCCTTTTTATGGTATCTTCAAGGAAGCCAAGCAGTCTGGCCTGCATGTCACCATCCACGCGGGCGAATGGGGCCCCGCCAGACATGTGAAGGAAGCGATTGAAGAAATTGGCGCCGAACGGATTGGTCATGGTGTGCGCACATTGGAAGACAAAAGCATTGTGGATTTGGCGCGTGAGCGCGGCACCGCCATGGAAGTTTGCATCACCAGCAATTATCAGTCTGGCGTTGTGAAATCGCTCGATACACATCCGCTGATGGGCATGCTGGAGGCTGGCTTGAATGTGACAATCAATACTGATGATCCCAGCATTTCGCGCATCACATTGAGTCACGAATATTACACAGCCTGTGAGGAGTTGCAAATGCCGCAAAACATATTGAGGCAGCGCATCGTTGCTGCGGCGCAGGCCGGGTTCCTGGCTGATAATGAAAAAGAGAAATTGCTGAAACAACTTAAGATTGACTTGAAAATGTAAATTGCACCACAAGGACCCCAAGGGTATCAAAGGCGCTCCTTTGTATTCTTCGTGATTTTGTGGTGTGACCATCACTCTATCCTT
Organism: Anaerolineales bacterium; assembly: GCA_045402985.1. Taxonomy (GTDB): domain Bacteria; phylum Chloroflexota; class Anaerolineae; order Anaerolineales; family Villigracilaceae; genus Defluviilinea. Next base: position 19,796 of record JAXIPJ010000139.1, on the reverse strand, counting down.
TCCAAAGGTAAGAGTGAAATCACACTCCAAAGGAGACACAATGAACGATTTCTTTAAAGCACGGGATGTTCTAAAAGTGGGGGATAGGGATTACGTTATCTACCGCCTCGACGCATTGGAAAAAGCAGGTCTCACGCACCTCAAACGGCTTCCGTTTTCGATCCGAGTCGTGCTGGAGGCCGCCCTCCGTCAATGCAATGACAAGGAGATCACGCAGAACGATGTGAAGAACATCGCTGCATGGACGCCCAATGGTACGCGCCCAGGGATTCCGTTTTTACCCGCGCGCGTCGTCATGCAGGATTTCACGGGAGTACCCGCGGTGGTGGACCTCGCCGCCATGCGCGCGGCAGTTGCACGTCTCGGTGGTGACCCGAAGAAGATCAATCCGCTGGTGCCTGTGGATCTGGTCATTGACCATTCAATCCAGGTTGATTTCTTCGCGACCGCGGACGCGCTCACGCGCAACACTGAAATGGAATTCCATCGAAACCGCGAACGTTATGAATTCCTAAAATGGGGTCAGAGGGCCTTTAGCAACTTTCGCGTGGTCCCGCCCATGACCGGCATCGTACATCAGGTCAATCTCGAATATCTGGCGGATGTGGTGATGACAAAGCAGAATGGGGATGAGACTCTTGCTTTTCCCGATACCCTCGTTGGAACAGATTCACACACTACCATGATCAACGGTCTTGGCGTAGTCGGCTGGGGCGTGGGTGGTATCGAAGCCGAGGCGGTGATGCTCGGTCAACCGATGGATATGCTGCTGCCCGATGTTATCGGTTTCAAATTGTATGGCAAACTGCGCGACGGTGTGACCGCAACTGACCTTGTTCTCACGGTCACTCAAATGTTGCGCCAAAAAGGCGTAGTAGATAAATTTGTCGAGTTCTATGGCGAGGGCCTCAAATTCATGTCCCTTGCGGACCGCGCCACCATTGGCAACATGGCTCCCGAATATGGCGCCACAATGGGTTACTTCCCGGTGGATGTTGAAACGATCCGCTATATGAAAATGACGGGCCGCCCCCCGGAAGTGATCGAACGGACCGAAGCCTACATGCGCGCGCAGGGACTTTTCCATGAGCCTGGCATGCCAGAGCCAGATTATACAGACATGCTCCAACTGGACCTTGCGTCTGTTGTACCTTCTTTGGCTGGCCCCAAACGTCCACAGGATCGCGTGCCAATGTCTGAGTTGAAATCGACATTCAGCAAGGCGCTCACCGCTCCTGTCAAAGAGCGTGGCTTTGAGATGAAGCCCGAAGCAATCAATGCCGAAGCGACATTTGGCTCTAATGGTGATTCGATAAAGATGAGGCATGGCGCAGTCGTCATTGCAGCGATCACATCCTGCACGAATACGTCGAATCCATCTGTGATGGTCGGCGCGGGTCTGCTCGCAAAGAAGGCGCTTGAAAAGGGATTGAACGTTAAACCTTATGTCAAAACGAGTCTGGCGCCGGGTTCACGGGTGGTGACCGAGTATCTCAAGCAGGCGAATCTAATCGACCCGCTCTCGCAACTTGGCTTCAACGTCATCGCCTATGGCTGTACCACTTGTATCGGTAACTCAGGTCCTCTTCCAGTGGATGTTGCGAAAGCCGTCATAGCCAGTGACCTCGTCGCCGCGGCGGTGCTTTCAGGCAACCGCAACTTCGAGGGCCGCATCCATCCGTTGGTCAAGGCAAACTTCCTGGCTTCGCCTCCGCTGGTGGTCGCCTACGCGCTGGCAGGAACCGTTGATATTGATCTCGATAAGGAACCGTTGGGCGAAGGCAATGATGGTCCTGTCTATCTCAAAGACATTTGGCCTTCACAACAGGAGATCGCCGAGACCATCGCTTCGAGTTTGAAAGTAAGCATGTTTGAAGAACGCTATGCCAGCGTGTTCGAGGGTTCAGACATGTGGAAGGAGATCAAAGTGACCGGCGGCGATCTGTATGAGTGGGATGAGAGCTCCACCTATATCCATCACCCGCCATATTTCCAGAGCTTATCGCTTGAGTTCAGTTCGGTGCAGGATATAAAATCCGCACGCGTGCTTGGACTGTTCGGCGACTCCATCACCACCGACCACATCTCACCTGCGGGCAATATCGCGGCAGACAGCCCGGCTGGGAAATATCTGCAGGAACGTGATGTGGCTCCGCAGTATTTCAACTCGTACGGCTCGCGTCGCGGCAATGACCTTGTGATGGCGCGTGGCACGTTTGCGAATATCCGCATAAAGAATTTGCTTGTTGCGCCGAAAGAAGGCAACCTCACAAAGCATTTCCCAGACGGCGCGGAAACGTCCATTTACGACGCGGCCATGAAATATCAATCCGAAGGTTTCCCGTCGATCGTCATCGCGGGCAAGGAATACGGCACAGGCTCCAGCCGCGATTGGGCAGCAAAGGGCCCGCTCCTTCAAGGAGTCAAAGCCGCGATCGCCGAGTCCTTTGAACGCATCCATCGCTCGAACCTTGTGGGTATGGGCATCCTGCCTTTGAAATTCATGGATGGACAAAACGCTGAATCCCTCGGCATCAAAGGAGACGAAGTCTTCGACATAGAAGGCTTGAGTGACAAGATGGCGCCAAAATCGGTTGTGAGTGTGAAGGCTACAAAACCTGATGGCTCTGTGATCGAATTCAAAGCGACTGCGTTACTAAACACTGACGTGGAAGTCAATTACTACCGCAATGGCGGCATTCTCCATACGGTGCTGAGAAATTTGGTGAAGTAAAACGATGGGCAGTCTCCTGGAGAAAGACTGCCCGTTTTATTATTTTTCAGGGAAAATTCAACTCCCACGTATCGCCATAGACGACGGTATCATTGCCGCCGCCAAAAAGCATGACGTGTTTACGAACACGGTCATACCACATAACCATATTCGTGCGCACCGGCGGCTGGAAATTTGTATCGGTGAAAAGATTCCAACTTTTGCCGTCAAAGAACCAGGTATCGTTCAGGGAAAGGTTATTCGAGAAGCCACCAAACGTGACAAAAACCTTCCGTTCGGGTTCATACACTAATCTCATTCCGCCGCGATTGCTGGGTTCCGCTGTTGTGGATAGGCGCGTCCAGTGATTATCCTTATAGGTCCATGTACCGCCCGTACCGCTTAATAAGCCGAAGACAAAATTCTCATCGGGGTTGTATGCCAGAGCGTACAAGCTTGCAGTGGGGGAATCGCCCTCGATTTCGATCTTTGTCCAGGTGTAGCCGTCCCATTCCCAGGCATCGTTGAAAAATGTCTTGTTATCGTACCCACCATATAACACGACTTTCTTGCGGGCGGCATTGTAAAACATCTCATGTCCGTAACGCTGACCGGGACAATTGGGTGGACAAAAACGAATCCACCTTTCGCCGTCCCACTCCCAGGTATCGCAAAGCGGACCGCTTTCACCCGCCCCACCGTAGAGTACGAAAACATCCCGGTTTTCATCATACGCCATGCCTCCACTCACACGGGGATGAGGGCTGCTATTTGGCGGAGGAGATACGTTTCGCCATTGTTTTCCATCCCATTCCCAGGTTTCGTTTTTATAAACCCAGCGACCATTGATATAACCTGTTACGCCGCCGAACAAGATCAATTTGTTGTGCTTTGTGTCGTAGGCATGGACAGCGCCCTGTAATGGAGGAGGGGAGATATCCAACTCAAGCGGAATCCAGCCTGAGGTTGGCGTTTGAGCCGATGGGACCACCATTCCAAGGAACAGGAGCAAACCCCAGGCAGCGGCAAAAACGACGGAGACGCGCGGGGTTTTCTTTTTTAGTTGCTCCCGAGGAATGGAATCTGCGCCAGGGTGTAAATAGGTGGCGGCCAGCATACCCAGCAGAACTGCGACAATGATCCAATAAACCTTATCATCAAAGGACTCACATAATGCGCCCAGAGTCCGCGACCAACGACCGTACGTGCAGCCATCCAGCCAGGTATTAATAGACCAAAAATGATAGACCTCCGCGCTGAACCAGCCAGCCAGGCTCCATCGGTAATTGAATACCGTCAGGCAAAAAAGGGCGACAGAAAGATAAGCGACTTCAGTGAGAAGTAAATTCACCGGGCTGGTTTCATTGACTAAAATTGGCGCCGCCCCTTTTGTCTGAAGGCTGTCATTCCAATAATACGGCGAATAGTTCATAAGAACAATTGCCAAATTCGTCAGGTCGGTTAAAAGGAAAAACCAGATGAAGCGGGACGGCAAATAGGGCGGAGTGAACGTATTGCCCGCGAAAGTTTTTACTTTTCCCCGCCAACGATTCAGCGTTGGCGCTAGGGGTTGTTTCAAGGAATGTTCCACAACCTGATCCTTTCACTCTTCCGGGGGGATGAATTCCCACGTATCGTCATAAATTGTTTCATTGTCATATCCGCCAAAGAGCATGACATGCCTGCGAATGGGGTCATACCACACGATCATATCAGCGCGCGCGGCCGGCTTTACGCCGCGAATCATGTATTCCTTCCATTTCTGTCCATCGTACGTCCATGTGTCATTCAGCATTGCGCCGTAGGAGATGCCGCCAAAGGTAAAGAACAACTTGCGCGTTGGATCATAGACAAGGGTCGTCCAGCCGCGATTGCTCGGCTCTATTTCAGGGTAAAACCTGGTCCACATATTCCCCTCCCATTGCCATGTGCCGCCCGGAGATCCGCTTAGCAAACCAAATATGTAATTCTGATTTGGGTCATACGCCAGGGCAAAGACGCTTGCAACAGGCGAATCATTGCCCAACTCGATTCTTGTCCAGTCTGTGCCGTTCCATTCCCAGCCGTCATTACGGAATGCGCCTTCCCCATAGCCTCCATATATGACGACCTTTTCACGGATCGGATCGTAAACCATTTCGTGTCCCGCCCGCGCGGGCGGGCTGGTTGGAGAATTTATTCTCCTCCAGGATTTGCCGTCCCATTCCCACGTATCGGATAAATGTACGCCGTTGCTAATTCCCCCAAAAATCACCGTCACGCCGCGTTTTTCATCGAATGCCATGGCGTGATCGGCGCGCCCCTGGGGGCGATCCTGTGACAGCGTGCTGAGCCATTGAATTCCATCCCATTCCCATGTATCAGTGATGTAATCCCATTGGTCATTTCCAAGATAACCTGCCGCGCCTCCATACACGACCAGCCGATTGCGTCTGGTATCGTAGGCCGATTCTGCTTCCCGGGTCGGACGAGGCCCGCCTTTTGCTTCAACCGGAATCCATCCATAGGCGGGCTTTTGCGCTGAAATGACAACCCCGGTAATCAACACAGCCGCCCATACCGCAGGAACAATAAATGAAGCGTAGGAAACGCCCTTTTCTATCTTCCTGCTTGCAAAGGAAAATTCCGCAGGCTGGAAATTAAATATCAACAGGCATCCAGCAGCAACGGCAAAGAGCGCCCAGGCAACTCCGTTGTCTGTGATTTGGCATACCCTTCCGAGCAGCACGGACCAACGGCTGACATAACAACTGCTCAGCATATCCAGGATAAGATAAAAATGGACAAATTCCGCAATAAGCCAGCCGATCAGGCTCCAACGAAAATTTACAAAGATCAAAAACAGGGTCGCAACAATCACATAGACAATCGTGACTACGATCAGCCCACCCGCCCCAAATGAGAGCTTTTCACCGAAGATCCCAAACCCCACCGCATTTTTGGGATCATGCCAATATGAAAGAGGTTGGCTCATTAAGGTGATTGCAAGATGCGTAACGACTGTAGTGATGAAAAAAACAGTCAAAATGATCGGCAGGTAGGGCGCGGCAAAGATGTGGCTTGCAAAATTCCTTGTCCATTGTCGAAGCCCGTCAACCAATTTTGAGGATGAAGCCGTAGAGTTATCTTCCATACCGTTCTCCATTAGGTACTTGACCAACAATTCCTGCTCGCAACAATATTCTACAATAAAAGTATCTTGACGTTCGTTACAAATAAGCACCTTAAGGTTACAGGGGAGGGTCAAAAGAGACTCGTCTTTGAGGCGAGTCTGTTTTTTAATTTTCGCCAGCATGTAAGCCATTGACAGATCACCTGAAAAGCACATACCCCCAGCGTGACGCCGATTGCAAAGAGCAGGATAGACACAATGGGGGTGGGCGTTTTATTTCGCATGTTCTGTAATGTATTTTAGCCGTTATCCAATATATGGCAAAGTTGATGCAATAGCCCACTACAAATAAAAAGCGCTCCATTCAGGGTGAGGGGGGCACCCTAAACGGAGCACACTTATTGTTGCACTTAATCACCTATTTTACAAGTAACCTATCTAAATTGTAAGGTCGACCTTAAGAAAATAAATTCATGCTTCTTAACAATCAACCTTCCAAAATTGGTGATGCCTATAGGTGGCGGGTAGGGGCATAATCACGCTATGTGTGCTTATCGATCCGACCGAAAAACTCATCCTGCAAGCGCTTCGTCTCGGTATCATCCTTGATGGCGCGGATGGATCGTGCCAGCCCGCTGGCGCGCGCGTCCAGCCAGAAATTGCCTTTCTCTGCTGTGGCAGGGATCCCGTCGCCGCGATAATGGCTTGGGTGGTCCGCATACCACCACACCCCAACATCAATGTTTAAATCGCGTAAATGTTGCAGCCGCCCCAGTGGCATGCCTTCTCCATCAGAAGGCATCGCATCGTTTCTTACTAAATCAGGGTGGATGGCCAGGATCGCGCTGGTCTCTTTTTCACCAGCATGACCATCCACAGTGGTTTCCCATTGCGCGCGGATCGCCGCTTCATCCTCCGGGCTATAAAGTTGTTCCGCAATGTAGATGACATAATCGCGCGGGCTGGCTAATTGAATCTGCGCGAGATAGTGAATCAAATTGTCATTGCCGCCATGTGCATTGACAATGACGATCTTTTTGAGCCCATTGCGCGCGATCTCGCGACAGATATTCTCAAGCAGGCGGATGGTTAATTCGGGCTCGATCCCAATACAGCCAGGAGTATGCCGCGCTTCCAGAATTTGGGTAAAAATATAATCAGGGAAGACGATGGCAGGTTCCAGCGCGGCGGCACGATTGCAAACTTCGCGGCCGATGAACATATCCGTGGCTAAAGGCAGATGATGTCCATGCCGCTCGATGCAGGATAAGGGTAGAAGGCATACGCCTTCTGACTGTTGAACGGCCTCGGGGAAGAGGTCGCCAGTTAATTCATCCCAACGCATAGTAACCTCCTTTGGTCTACATTAATAACCCCATTTAGCGGATTTCAGCGCGCAGTAATTTCATCAACCCATCTGGATATAAAATGACCTGGCCCGACTCGAACTCATCCAGACTCTTCCACATTGCGCGGATATTGTCGCCGTTCGCCTCTTTTCCATGGATCTCGACCTGATCATACAACCCAGAGTCTATCAGCGCCCCATCGTAAACCATGACGATCTCATGGTATGAATTCCCGTTGAAGGTGAAGATATTTTCCAATGTGCCAAGAAAGCGGAGGTCACCCACGTCCACACTGATCTCCTCCTTCAACTCGCGCCGAACAGTGGCTTCGCTGCTCTCGCCAAACTCGATTCCACCCCCAAGCGGACGGTAAAAGGTCTCATCTTTGACCGGGTCATGGCCGTCAAAGACAAGAATACGGTCTGAATTACGAAATACACAGATTGCAATCGGGCGGACCTGATCCATCATCCCTCCAAAAAATATGGGCGACCATTTGGCCGCCCAATTTTTATACAACGATTAATTCTGGTTGTCTTTGCAAAGCCACATTTGCTGGATTCGCCTGCATCGACCATGGTCCTGTCCATGTAACCGTGACAGACTCGATTTTTCCCTTCAGATCATCTGCTGATTCAACAAAGACAAGTTTATTGGTAGGTGTGCGGCCGCGCCAGCGTCCCTTTACTTTTTCTTCGAACAACACATCCACCGTTTCGCCGAGATATTTTTTGTTGATCTCGGTAACGATCTCTTCCTGTAGCGCCTCCAGCATGCGGAAGCGGCGCATCTTTTCTTCCTCGGTCACGTTATCGATCATGCGACGCGTGGCGACCGTCCCTTCGCGGGATGAGTACCGCGCTAGATGAGCGACATCCAGCTTCAGGTCCGCTAAGACGCGATAGGTCTCCATAAATTGTTCATCTGTTTCACCGGGGAATCCAACGATGATATCTGTCGCGATGGAACAATCCGGAATTTTGCTGCGGATCTTTGCAACCAGGTCACGATATTCCTGTTGGGTATAGCCGCGCTTCATGTTGAGCAGCACTTCGTCATCACCGGCCTGGATAGGCACTTCGATGTGCGGCATCACTTTGGGAAGTTGAGCGATGGCGTCCATGAGTTCTTCTGTGAAATAGCTCGGGTGCGACGAGAGGAAGCGAATGCGCTCGATGCCTTCCACTTGATGAACGACACGCAGCAAGCTCGCCAGGTTGGGGCCATCGGGAATGTCCTTGCCGTAGCGGTCAACAATCTGGCCGAGAAGCGTAACTTCCTTCACGTCTTGCGCCGCCAGTGAGCGGATCTCCGCGACGATATCGCCAACGGGACGACTACGCTCGATGCCGCGCCGAAACGGGATGATACAGAATGTGCATGCATGTGAGCAGCCATAGACAATGGGCACGTGCGCGCTAACAAGCTGCCCGCGTTCATGTTGTGGGAGGATCAGGTCACCGTCCATGTACGCGAAGCGGCGGGCAGTCTCGTCCGTTTCAAGGCTGCGGAGTTCACCCTGGCTGAGGAATGAGACTAGGGGTCCAGGGTCAGATGGAGGCGAGAAGACATCCACAAATGGAAGTTTTTCGCGCAGTTTCTCGGCGCCGCGCACGCCGACCATACAACCCATTAAGTTGATGACGAGATTTGGGTTATGCTTTTTCAACGGGGAAAGGGATGTGACCCTGCCCATGGCCTTATCTTCGGCGGATTGGCGCACGACGCAGGTGTTTAGGACGATAACATCTGCTTCTTCAATCGTTTCGGTAAAAGTATAGCCGAGGTGCTCCAATGAAGAGCCAACGCGCTGCGAGTCGGCGACGTTCATTTGGCAGCCTTCGGTCCAGATATGGTATTTCATGATGCGCAAATTATACCGTAGGGGTGAGCCTTTGTGATTGAATCGATCCGTTGCTTTGCAGTCTGTTTTGCATCCTGAGTAAGGATATGATATATACTGGAAAAGATTATTCTTGGGGCGATGATTGGGAGGCATACTAGCTAATATGAAAATAAAACCCTGTATTTTTCGTGCAATGCTAATTACCCTCTTGCTGGTCTTCATCATCCTATTAACAACTAGGAGTGGAGCAGTAGGTCTTTTTTCCCAAGCTGACCTTACGCCAACTGCCATCCCACCTGCCATTCTCACTCAGATTGATCAAGACAGCGCTAATCTCTCCGCAACCCAGACCGCATTCCCACCTCTTGCTACCCAAGCCGCTCAAACAGAACAGGCTTTGCAACTTACCCTTGCAGCAGTCCCGACTTATAACAAACAAGAAGTGTATCCAATATTTTCCGGAATACCCGGAATTAATGATATCTTAGCTGCCAAATTGGAAGGTACTTTGGCAGGATATGGGCTCTTGGTAGAGGATAAATACAACTGGTATGGTGACGCTGACTACGAGTTAAGTGGATTAATTTGGGAAGAATGGACCTATGGCTCAGAAATATCGGTAAGAGGCGGACGCGTGATTAATTCGCCAGCACAAGGAGTAGTTTGGGTGCTAATAGTCCCTCACCATTTGGATAATCAGAGTCTAATTATTGTAGAAAGCCCGATGCAAGCAGGGGCATTGAATATCACTGGTGCAGTCGGAGAGCGGCTGATACTCACCTCGGAGCAGGGACAGACCTTCTACTTCGATGTTCCCGCTCTGCGCTTCGTAGATACTCTTGAGGAAAGTGTCCCTGTTGCAACACCATATCCAACACAAACACTTGAGCGCCCATTTGCCCCAGCAGATGATGCTTCAGATCAACCACTCTACGTGTATGACTCTCAACTTGAAGACTATGATGTGAATTACTATATCAATTCGCCTGGCGATTATGACTGGTTTCATTTCATTTCACAGGCAGATGGCACACTGAAGGTATCTTTAATCCCTCGTGGAAAGAATTATGGCCTGAGAGTGGTCTTTCTAGATGAAAATGATATAGGCACCATTGTTGGAGAGGATACTACGCCAGGAGGCGGGGCAAAACAGGTGGTCGTCCCCAATGCAGTCGGCGGGAATTACATGGTGCGAGTTTGGAGTTTAGATGGCTCTTACGATGAAAGCCAGCCTTATTCCTTACGCTTCGAACCACCAAAACTTGAAGGGGTCATTCCGATTTTGGAGTGCGTTGCAGAAAATGCTGATGGTACATTTGCGGCACACTTTGGTTATGATAATCCCAATCCCTATACCGTTGTGGTTGATGCGAACCATGACAATGCCTTCCGTCCAGGACCAATCTTTCGTACGGGTCAGCCCGAATACTTTGTGCCAGGGCGTGTAGAAGATTGGTTTGCTGTTCTATTTGATGGGAACGGTTTGACCTGGGTGCTTGAGGGTCATGCAGTGACTGCAAATCGAAATTCGCCGAGCTGCCCATGAGAAAATAATTCCTCTTTCATAAAGAAACTGCCTGATGTTTTTGATACATCAGGCAGTTTTAATAATGGCATCAACAACAAGCATCGCTAATGCGCTCTCACGCGTGACTGGCGCTGATCGTCCAGGTCCCCATCCCAGGGCAGTTTACCGCGCAAAGCGCGGATTTCCGTCTGCTCATTCAAAAGGATCAATACTCTCAACGCCTCATGCACTACTTCGCGCTTGGACTTGATTCCGGTTAACTTTTGAGCCCGCGCGATAAGTTTATCGTCGAGCACAATATTGGTTCGCATTTCCACCTCAATTTCGTGTGTATAACTCTTGATTATTATGTGCATTATAACTTGTATCGTCAAAGCCGCTGGCGTCTTTGTGACCGATTTGCTGCCATTTCTAGAGGTGTATACTGGAAGGATGAAAAATAAATACGCTTTTTGGGCTATCGTTTTACTATTGGGAGCTTTTGCAGCCTTTTTAGTATGGCCCTACTTTACACAAGTGGATTTGCCAGATGCCAATATGCCTTCCTTTGGTTCCGGGACAGCGCGTGCCCGCTTGACAGAAATTATTGAAGATGGGGAGATTGATCTTGGAGGCATCGTTCAAAGATACCAAGTAGCACGCGTCGAACTGGAGGAGGGAGAATACAAGGGCATTATCATGGAAATGGATTATGGCAAACGACAGGTGCTTTCAAGCACTATTTATCTCCAACCTGGAGATGAAGTTCTTGTAAGCGTTGGCAAGCGCCCGGATGGAGTGTTGACTGTTTATTTCGCGGATTTCGTTCGCACCAACCAACTTTTGTGGCTCACCGCAATTTTTGCTGGGACCATTCTCGTCATTAGCCGCTGGAAGGGATTGCGGTCACTTCTCAGCATGGCGTTCAGTTTGATGGTTATTATTGGCTTTATCATTCCTCATATTCTGGCAGGTGAAGACCCATTGCGGGTGAGCATTATCGGCTCGATCATATTGCTTGCGGTAACACTTTATCTGACCTATGGCTGGAATCTCAAAACTCATGCCGCGGTACTTAGCATGGTTCTTGTTTTGCTCATCACAGGGACTTTGGCGGGGTTATCTGTTGCTTTCACGCGGCTGACAGGCTCGGGAGACGAGAACGCACTTTTCCTGATGCAGATGCTAAACACACAGATCAATTTACGCGGTTTGCTGCTGGGTGGCATGATCATCGGCGCGCTGGGTGTGTTGGATGATCTTGTGACAACACAGGCCTCCGCTGTGTTTGAACTGCATCACGCGAATCGATCTCTTGGATTCAGCGAATTATTCGGATCTGCGATGCGTATCGGGCAGGACCATGTGGCGGCGACGGTCAATACACTGGTTCTGGCATATGCAGGCGCGTCACTGCCCATGCTGCTCATGTTTTCACTTGGACGCGGGGACTATGGCTATCTTGTCAATTTTGAATTCGTGGCGGAGGAGATCGTGCGGACGCTGGTTGGTTCGCTTGGTCTGGTCACCGCTGTCCCGCTGACGACCGCTATGGCGATTTTGTTCGCTCTAAGGGCTGATTCGCTTGAGAAATGGAAGCAAATTCTAGGTCCAGAAGGAAGTGGAGATGGGCACAGTCATGCCCATTGAGCTGCAACTTTTCGTGTAATCCAGCGTATAGAGAGTACAAGGAGCGCGAGTGAACGACGAACTTACATGGGTGATGCAGGCTCAACAAGGCAGCGACGATGCGTTTACAAGGCTCGTCGAGGAACATCAAACACACGTCTACAACTTGTGTTATCGAATGTTAGGCGAACCCGAAGCCGCGGAAGATGCTGCGCAGGAGTCCTTCCTGCGTGCCTACCAGAATTTGCAGCGCTACGACCGCAACCGTCCGTTTGCCACCTGGCTGCTTTCTATCGCGGCTCACTACTGCATAGACAGGCTGCGCCGGCGCAAGCTGTCGATGTTTTCTTTGGATGAAGAGAACGACGACGGCGTGACCTTCGAAATTGCGGACCCCGCTTCGCCCAACCCGGAAACGGAATCCGTTAAACGTGAGGAGCGCGACCGCCTACACATTTTACTGAAAGACCTGGATGCCACCGACCGGGCTGCGATCATCCTGCGTTACTGGAATGACTACTCAGAAATTGAAATTGCAGAGTCGCTGAACCTCACTGTCAGCGCAGTCAAAAGCAGATTGCACCGCGCGCGTCGTGCATTAGCCGGCATGTGGCGGGAAGATAAGCCACGTGCCCGTGCCGAAAGGAGACCCCATGAAACACCAGCCTTTTGAAGATTGGTTGTTAAATGACAAACTTATTACATCTGAGCAAAAGCGTGAGCTTGATTCGCATCTGCGGACCTGTGCGTATTGTTCCGCGCTGGCTGAGACCGGCATGGCGTTGAATGCCACCAAGGTGGTTTCACCTCGGGCAGGTTTCACGAATCGCTTCCAGGTGCGGTTAGCTGAACGTAAACTCGCAGATCGTCGCCGGAGATTTTGGGGCTCAATCCTGTTCGCATTCGGTGGACTGGCATTGCTCGCCTGGCTCATATCGCCGTATCTGGTCACTTTCTTTTCTTCGCCCGCCACATGGATCTCCACTTTGGTGGAGTGGGGCGTATATCTAATCACTACTTTGCAAGCCATGGGTCAGGCAGGTTTCGTGCTATTGGATGTAATTCCGGGTTTTCTCTCTCCCTTTATGTGGATGATATTGCTTTCAACCATGGCGGGCATAAGTCTTTTATGGTCTGTATCAATTTGGCGCTTCGTTCGTGCGCCGCAAGGAGTCTGATCTATGAAAAAAATATTTAGAGCTTTAACACTTTTCGCTTTTCTGGCAATATTGCTTTTACCAACAGGTACTGCCCAGGCACAGGGACCCAACCCGGATGGCGGGCGAGTCATTTTTGGTAATAACTTTACATTGGAAAGTGGTGATACTTACTCAGGTGACCTGGTGGTCTTTGGTGGTAATGTGACCATTGAAGAAGAGGCCCAACTGCAGGGGAACCTCGTCATCTTTGGTGGCACAGCCTCGTCAAATGGTGATGTGCAGGGTGATGTGGTCATCATCGGTGGGCAGGTGAATCTTGACGAAAACGCTGTCGTATCCGGGGATGTGGTGACGATTGGTGGTCAATTGGAACGTGCTGAAGGTGCCGAGGTTGGCGGCGAGGTGGTCAATAATATTCCTCCCAATGTTGACTTTCCCAATGGGCAGATTCCACCCGTACCGGATTTCCAGATCCCAAATGTCGTGAACGTTGGGTTCAATCCGTTCATGGAATTTGGAAGGGTACTGGGCTCGTCCATCTTGATGGCTTTCCTCGGAATGCTGGCAGCCTTGTTCTTCCAGGATCGGCTCGATCGTGTTTCGCAAGCTGTCGTTGCTCAACCATTGATGACCAGCAGCATAGGATTGTTGACGATCGTCGCCATGCTCCTCGTTGCTATTACGATCATCCTCCTGCCCTTTGTTTTGCTGGGGCTGATCCCGCTTGCTTTTGCCTGGTTGTTCGGTGTGATTTCGATAGGTCAGGAAATTGGTGACCGTTTCGCTAAAGCTCTTCGTCAGGAGTGGGCCCCTGTGATCACCACAGGCTTGGGCACGTTTGCGTTGGTCTTCGTGGTGAACTCTGTGCACTCAATGAACAACCTTTTGCCGTTCATGGCTTGCGTCACCTGGATCATCCCGGCCCTCGTGGGTTTGGTCGCGATCGGTGCAGTGGTGGTAACACGCTTCGGAGCACGGCCCGTTCAAAGTCCCGCGCTGACCGTTTACACTCCTCCGCCGGCAGATCCGCCCGCGCCCGCATCCTAGTCATAAAATCCCACATGATATAATTAATCCGCCCCGTTATTATTTCGGGGCGGATTGATTATATGGAGTATGTATGTCTCTGAAAGAAATTCCCATTCCCAACACGATCGTTCACAACGCGCCGCCTCCACTGATCGAGGTGTATGGGACACATCGCGAGATGGGACAGCAGATTGGTGAAGCGCGCCGTGAGCAGGTGAAGCATAGTATTGACAATGCACATGTGTTGATCGATCAATCTTATGGCACGCTTGAGCTTACCTGGACTGGCGCAAAGATACAGGCGCGTAAATATCTGCCTTTTGTCGATGAGCATTACCCACAATATGTGGATGAAATGCGCGGCATTGCCGAGGGCGCGGATGTTGAATTTGATGACGTTGTGGTCATCAACGTAATGGAAGCCATGACCATGGACGCGCTGCATCTGACGCGTTGCACAAGTTTCGCGGTCAATGGAGAACGCACAGCGGATGGGCATGTACTTGCGGCTCATAATGAGGATTGGGTTCCTGAAGATGAAAATGACGTATTCGTCGTTTCAGCCAAACCAGATGATGAACCTCCGTATCTCGCCATGACGTATGGCGGGCTCCTGCCAAATGTGGGATTCAACGCTTATGGCATTGCCCAGTTAATAGACTCAGTGTACGCCACCGATTCGCGTATTGGCATCCCGCGCATTATTGTGGCGCGCGCGGTGCTGGCGGCGAAACGTATTTCAGGCGCGATTGGTCGAACGCTTGTTTCTCATCGCGCAGCCGGCTATAACCACCTGCTTGTGCATGAAAGCGGAGAATCATATTCTGTGGAAGTCTCTGCGCGCAGGTTCGAGATCTTGCATGGCACAGACGGCTACATGGTCCACACGAATCATTATCTTGCGCCGCATATGAAAGAGATCGAGGATGAGCCTGAAGAGCTGATCTCCTCGCGCGTGCGTTATTTCAGGGCCAACAGATTATTACGGCAAAGCTCATCACACACGATCAAGACATTGCAAACTATTCAAAAGGATCACGTCAATTTGCCGAACTCTATCTGCAATCACAACATTGAAGGCATTGACCCCATGGATCGCGAGAGCACCATTACCGCCATGGTGATCGACCTGACCGCCCGCGAGATGCACATTGCCTGGGGGAATCCATGTCAGAATTCGTATCATACGTATCATTTGGATGCATGAGGAAAGAAGAGAATTGGAGGCTGCTGATGAGGCAGTCTCTTTTGATTAAGGCATAATTCCTACAATGGGGACGAGGGTTGTAAACAAAAAAGATCCATCACTTGCGCCCCATGAGGTGGAGAAGTTTTCCGTGACGAGCAATCCGTCCCGGTTGAATTGGGAAAATGAGTCGGACTACAGCAAGGTAGGTTGCTTATTTTAGTTTTGTAAGGTCTATATGTCCACTGATCAACTTCTAGAGCTTTGCCCCAAAAAAGATTAACGCAGGGATTACCTGGTCTTAAATTCTTGTTAATAACTCTAAATGATAATCCACTCAAAACTTTCCCGGGATGATCCGAATGAGCAGACAACAAGTCCTTTTTCTCTGTACAGGTAATTCTGTGCTAAGCCAAATGGCAGAAGCCTTTCTTCGCAAGTATGCCCGCGACATCTTTGAGACACACAGCGCAGGGTTGAAGCCGAAAGGAGTAAACCCGCTAACAGTCAAAGTAATGAATGAAGTGGGAATTGACCTATCAAATCATACATCCAAAGACATAGAGATATTTTTAGGAAAAATTCTCTTCCAATATTTAATCACTGTTTGTGATGATGCAGATAAGAACCTCCCAACCATATGGACTGGTGTTACAACACGAATGCACTGGTCGTTTGAAGACCCTGCTAAATTCGAGGGTACAGAAGCGGAAAAACTTGCCAAATTTCGTGATGTGCGAGATTTAATAGAAAATAAGATCAGAGGATGGGTGGCTAAACAAACGTTTATTGATCCTGAGTGGATCAGGATAAGTATATCAGCAGCAAAATCCCGATCATTTTGATCGGGATTTTATTGAGTTGCTTTTGGTCGCAATTTTGAACTTAAATTCAATGTGGAAAATAGAGTACGAAAGGATTACCTATTCAAGAAGGTAATTAAAACTTGGGGAATCGTCAAGTAATTCTAATACTCGCTATTTGTTCAAACACAATCGGATTAGAAATTTCTCGGTTTACGCTTGGCATTTAATTTGATAATTGAATACGGCAATCTTCTCCGCGTTTCAAATCGCCATACCCATCTCCCAGGAAGACTTCCCAAATAATCGGGAAGTCTTTCTCTTTTCCCTGGGATATTCCATCCGCTAGACTGAATGCAATCAATAAAGGCGACCACCATTGTGGCTAGTCGCCTTTATTCAGAAAGAGAGGTTCATATGAATACAAATCAGAAGGATGTTGGCTGGGGTTTCTGGGTGGCATGGTTCCTAGCCAGTATCATGGGCTTCGGCATGGGCTCACTAATAGGTATGAACGTCAGCTATGCCGTGCTTCCGGGAATGGGTATCACGGAGGAGTTCGGTGTTGCACATTTAGTCATGTTCGGAACTGTGCTCGGAGCCATGAGTGGTTTCCTGCAATGGGTTGTGTTGCGTGAGAAGGTCGCGCGGGCTGGTTGGTGGGTATTGGCAAATGCACTGGGCTTCGCAATAGCTGGAGGCACACTTGGGACCATTGGCATAAATGATAATTATGTTACGGCTGGGATCCTGTTTACTGCTGTATTCGGGGTTGCAGGCGGGATTATGCAGTGGCTTGTCTTACGGCAACAGGTCGTTCGGGCTGGTTTGTGGATACCAGCAAGCATCTTCGGCTCGCTGGTGGGTGCGATAGGTGTCCCAGCGGCCCAAGCTATGAGTGCAATCGCTCCTGACAACTACGTTCTAAGCACGATGGTGTTCGGGCTTCTCTTTGGAGCCGGGTTGGGAGCAATCCCCGGTCTCGCGCTGGTATGGCTGTTGCGCCAATCTCAATCCAGCAATATCGAAGGCTTGGCAACGGCTCATTGATCAAACAAAGCGCGTGTGTCACTCGCTTGCAATGATTCTAACCGGGTGACAGGCGCGGCACGTTATCTGAAGCGGAAAGGAGAATGCTTCAACATGATACGCAAAATTCTTAAGTGGATTGGCATTGTATTGGGCGGTCTCATTGGACTGCTCGTACTTGCCTTCGCAGTTCTTTATATTGTCGGCAGTGTGAAGTGGAATGGCTTCCGTGAGAAAGATTATGAGGTACCGGTTGGAAAGCTCTCTATCCCCACAGACCAAGCCTCCATCACGCGCGGCGAGCACATCGCGACGATTCGCATGTGCCGATATTGCCATACTGAGGATTTGAGTGGTCATTCTGAGGAGGTGCCAGGCTTGATAACCTTATCCTTTCCCAATTTGACATCTGGCGCGGGCGGTGTAGGCATTACCAACACGGACGAAGATTGGTTACGTGCCATCCGCCATGGGGTAGGTCACGATGGGAGGGGATTGATCCTTATGCCGTCGCGGGTATGGTATTCGCTCAGCGATGAAGACCTGGGCGCATTGGTTGCCTACCTGCAGAGTCTGCCGCCGGTGGATAACGAGCTTCCAAGCACAGCCCCGGGTCCGCTGGGTCGCGTAATGCTGGCTCTCGGGCAGTTGCCACCAGAAGCGACCACGCCGGACGTAATCGTGATCGACCACGATGGTCCGCGCCCGGTCGCGCCAAAACCGGGTGTGACGGTGGAATACGGTGAATACCTGGCACGCACATGTGCCTTGTGTCACGGGTCCAATTTCAATGGGCAAATGATTAGCGAAGGCGGACCCGACTATTTGGCGCCCAACTTGACGCCGGGTGGTGAATTGCACTTCTGGTCCGAAGAGGACTTCATGAGGACGCTGCAAACTGGCGTGACACCCAATGGGCACCAACTCAAGGATGTCATGCCGTGGAAGTATTTCGGGCAGATGACCGATGATGAATTGAAGGCTGTGTGGATATACTTGCAGTCATTGGCCCCATTGCCGCAGGGCAAGTAGGAAGCATAAATATGAAGGAGGTGAAAATGGAATTGTCAAGCTTAGCTGGACTTGTGCTCATAAGTGGGACAATTATTGTCTATGTTGGCTTCGGCTCGTTCCCATCCCGGATTTACACGGAGACCACCGTGGCAGTAAAAGAAGGCCTGATCGAATCAGATCCACGGCGATGGCGCATATCCCAGGCGCTTGTCGCGCTGGGCAGCATGGTCAGCGTGGCCGGTCTGGCCCTGGTGACAGTTTTGATGCAGAGATTGGCGGGCGCTGCCCTGGCCTGGGTGGGCATGGTAGCCGTCATCCCTGGCCTACTCTTCTGGGTGTGGCATCTGGCACTGCGTGTCGTCAGTCCGCAGGAATTCGCCCGCGGCGAGTTGCCCCGCTGGCACTATTACGCCTATTCGGTGTTAACCCTGGCCGGCCTGGCCGCGTACGGTATTGCTTTCTGGATAGAAGGATCCACGCCACTATTTGGGATAGGTCTGACATTCGGCGCGGCCGTCATCCTAGTCCTACTGTACGTCTTCAAAGGTATGCCGCCCTTCGTCTATTATGCCCTGAGCCTGGCAATCGGTCTGATGCTGCTAATTCGCGAAGTGTTCTAATCCCAGCAGTTCTCAGGAAGGACGACGTAAAGATTTCGAAGAGGATACCTTGATGATACACAAAATTCTTAAGAGGATTTCATCCTTGCCATGCGCACCGGCGTCACTCTGAGTGGTCGCGAACTTTGCAATGAATATATGCCCTGGCAGACCACCGGCCAGATGACCGATGATGAATTGAAGGCTGTATGGTTGTATTTGCAATCCTTACCTTCATTGCCGCAGGGCAAGTGAAAACTGGTGATCGAAATAGATTTTTCCAACTTTAGTGCAGCGTGTTCACAAACAGCACCTGCGAAAGGAGATTGACATGTCAAAATCACAGTTAATCAAGTTCAGCGGATGGGCTTTCATCCTGGGGGCATTCAGTTTCGCAACCATCCTGACCGGCTCAGACTCAATCGCATTTCCTGGGTCCGTGATCAGCTCCATCCTGCTGGCAGTCGGGTTGTTAGGTTTGCGCGCTCGTTATGGTGAATACCTCGGTGGTATTGGCAGGAACATTTTACTGATCGGCGTGATCGGAATGATCCTTTTATATATAGTCGTTGGGTACCTGTTCCTTATGTATTTTGGAGTGCTGCCTGCGATCCAGAATGATCTCCCCGAAGGTTTGTGGATTTTATTATTTGGAGGACCAGCGGTTTTGTTACTTGCCTTGACGCTGTTTGGACTGACTACTTTACGTAGTAAACCGATGTCCCACTTGAATTGGCTGCCCGTTGTCGCAGGGATTTGGTATCCGCTCGTTTATCTCTTCCTAGCCACCTACCTTTACACTCCATCATGTGTGTAAAGG
>JAXIPJ010000275.1:0-8122 GCA_045402985.1 Anaerolineales bacterium | reverse complement strand
CCAGCCACTTCCGCCTCCGTTGACGCGTAGATCGAGGATCACACCGGGAATCTCGTTGTCGTTGAAATATTTGAGAGCGCGTTCCCAAACCTGGATCGAGAGAACATCGTTATCCAAAAAGCTGCTGATCTTAATATACCCGTATCCGCTTGGGAGTACTTCAAATTCAACAGGCAGGGCTGTAGCAGATTGATCTGCGTAGAATGAGGAGAAGGTGAAACTGTCGTATTCGTTCACTACATCCAATGTGGCAGTCTGCTCATTGCCATCAGGATTCTTGAACGTAACCTCCACCTGTCCCTTATCGAGTTTGAAGCGGGTTGCATAACGCAACTGCTGTAAACGTTTAATGATCGGGTTACTAAATGGCGACGACCACGGCATGGTGGCATCAACCACATCAGAAACAGGCTGACCATCCAGCGAGATGATCTCAGCGCCCCATTCCATGCCAGCTTGTTGCGCGGGGTCACCCTCAAGGACGAAATTTGCAATGATCTTTCCATCGTCTGTATCACGCATCCCAAAGCCCAGACCGCCAGCTATATCCTCCTGGAAATCAGCCTGAAGTAGCGATTGATCGAAGCCAACGTGCGTATCGGCGATGGACCAGATGAAATCGCGCAGGGCCAGGGCGTACGCGTGCTCATCCTTGGCCGTCTCAGCCTCTTTAAAACGCGGGCGGAATTCGTCAGCTTTGGCATCCCAATCTATCTTCTTTAATTCAGTAAACGCATATTCATTCTTGAACTTTTCCAGCATACTGTCGAAGGCCTCACTATAGGAAAGCCCTGAGAAATCATCCAGCGCGGTGTTTTCAGGTTCAAGCAGATCAATTTTGGGATCCTCCGAACGGTCGATGCTGAACGGCGTTTGATCCAGATCGATCACAGACCAGCCCGCCGGGAGGCCCATGAGCGGGTCATCCTCCGTGAAAAGTTTCTTATCAGTGCCAAAATCCGATGGGAATTGTTGGTCCGCATCTGGCGCGTAGACGAGATATTTGCCGCCGTACACTTCAAAATAAGAATCGCGGTCAGAGCTTACTTTGGTTGAGGCATAAGCCGTAGACCAACCTCCACCGCCCTGATCGCGGCGTTCGAGAAAGGGGTCTCCCCAGGTATTGGTCCAGTAGGCGACGGCAAAGATCATCACGCCTGTTTCTTCGTTTCCATCGTGATCCACGTCATGCAACGTGCCATTCGGCTCTGCGGGCAGGCTCAGGCTGTACGAGACAGGAGATGTGTAAAAATCGGATGTGATCTCGCCAATGACCTGCGACTCGATCGGGATCAGGAATTTGCGATCACGCGTCACAAAGCCGCCCTGATCTTCAAGGATGATCACCGGTTGCGCTACTCCTTCTGTGAAGAAAAGATTGGTGTAGGTGAGCGTGCCGGTGACAGTTTTCGGTCCGTTCTCTTCAGACGCTTCCGGTGTAGCTTGCGTGGCTGTGATTGCAGGAGTCGCTGTGCCAGTTTCCACTGTTGGAGCGCAGGCGCTTACCAGGATGCCCAGCACTATGATCATTGCAATGAATTTGGATAATTGGATTCTCATTTCTACCTCTTACATATTTCGTAAAATTTTAGCCGTTCCAGATCAGGCGGCTTTTTGTTTGACCTGCTTACTTCGTCGCGTTGCTGCTCCCTGATTGAACAACGCCGCGCCTACAATCCCTGCTTCATTCTGCAGCTTGGCCGGCACTACCTTCGTCTGCACGCTCAGCAGCGGAATGAATTTTTCATGTTCCTTGCTGATACCTCCACCGATGATGAACAGATCGGGCCAGAAAAGTTTTTCCATGGTCATGAGATATCTGTTTAATCTTTTGGCATATTTCTTCCAGGAAAGATCATCTCTCTGACGTGCCGCGTCGGAGGCCCGCTGTTCGGCGTCCCTTCCTTTGATCTCAAGATGACCAAATTCGATATTCGGCAACAAGTGACCATCATAAAAAATTGCCGTGCCAATGCCTGTGCCGAGCGTGAGGATAATGATCGTGCCAGTGAGGCCCTTCCCTGCCCCAAACTTCATCTCAGCCAGGCCAGCCACATCCGCATCATTCCCGACCTTACACGGGCACCCGGTTATAGTCGTGAACAACTCATCTGCATTGATGCCGACCCACTCCGGCGAAATGTTCGCCGCCATCAACGCCACGCCAGATTTGATCGGCGCGGGGAAGCCTATGCCGATCGGGCCACTCCAGCTAAAGGATGAAGCGATGCGCGCGGCGACTTCTGCCACAGGTTTTGGTTCAGCGCCTTGTGGCGTCTTGATGCGGATCCGTTCTGCGAGCAATTTGCCTATTCCTATATCCACTGGCGCGCCTTTGATACCGGACCCACCTACGTCAATGCCAAGAATTTGCATGAGGAATCTCCTGAATATTTTCGGGATTTAAGGTCGGAAATAATGCATTGCGAAGAATGACCCACGAGCTTAAAGAAATTGGGCATGGTGATCACCCAATAATCGTTCAAGGTAAGGTGTTACCTGCCAGAACTCTTTCAGATTCCTATACTCCTCCATCCAACGGGCGTTGCCTGCGGGTGAAGTTTTCACAGAGCGGATCATCAGATTTTTAGCAGTGTGTTCAATTGGGACGAACTGTGTGACATCCGTGCGATAGCCCATGATACGCAGGATCATCGCGCGGAACGTGTCAGTGAGAATATCACCCACCCGCTCGAATAAAATGCCGTGCTGAAAGATAGGGAGTAATGCGGTTGGCATTGAAACCTGAGACATTTGCTGCTGCAACTCATGTTGGCAACACGGCGCGCAGACGATCAACTTGCTGCCCCAGCGGATTCCTTGTGCAAGCGCGTCATCCGTGGCGGTGTCGCAGGCGTGTAAGGCAAGCACTACATCCGGTACAATTTCTGATCGGTAATCAGATATCCTGCCCGTCTGAAAAGTGAGCTGACCCCAGCTGAGGGCTTTGGCCTTCTCCTGATGGCGTTCGATCAGATCAGCTTTAATGTCGACTCCCACCACATGTGCATCCAGTTTTAAAATATCATGCAGATAGTAATAGACCGCAAAAGTGAGATAGGCATTTCCACAGCCAAAGTCCACTACATGAAGCGGCCGCCCGTTGAAATGCACGAATGAATCGGTTTCATCCACCAGGCGTAAAAACTCGTTGATCTGCTTGAACTTCCTTTGCATATCCGCCCTTATCTTCCCATCCTGCGTCATGATGCCCACGGCTTTCAGGAATGGTTCCGCGTTATCAGCTGTTAATAACCTGCTTTTTTGGCGATCATGCGAGAGGTCCGGGATGGCGGACGAGGCGGCTTTGACCTCGTTGGCTAGTGCCTTTCCCTTTTTCGATATATTGACCTGCAAATTGCCAGTGGTATTTTCTACAAAAATATTCCTGAAGGGAAGCGCAAGAAGTTCATCCAACGGGGCTGCGGATTCTTCTGGCAGATAGTTGCTGGTAATATCCTTTTTCGCGTCAAAATAGGAGAACTGCAAATTGCGCACACTTTTGATTTCCACCGGGCGCACCACGACTTTTGCCCATTGCAAAGACGAGCCTTTTTGTTGCCCGCTGAAAACGGCCCGCACAAAGCTTTCGTTGGCTAAAATGCGTTCCTGAACTAGTTTTTTGTGATCCTGTTCCATACGTTTTTTCTTTCAGCTGTGAAGTATAACATCTGTAATTTTGTGGCTACCCACCTGTTGCGTTTTGCATTTACTTAACTCAAGTTACGACATTCTGTTTTTTGGTCAGTTCTGAATCTGGATTTTTTAACGCCAAGCCGCCAGGGGTTTCCTTTGCGGCTCTGCGACTTTGCGTTAAATGTTGCACGAATGTTGCAAGCCGGCAACTTGGGTTTACTTAATTGACTTCTGGCATAAGCAAGTACAATTTAGCAACAGAGATCACAGAGAAAAGGAGTTTAAGAGTCTTTTCTCAAAGGTCTCTGCGTGCTCTGTGGCAAAAGGAACTTTAGTAAGAAGTCTCTTATTCGCCATAATAACACACTGACAGAATCGTTATCTTACATATGGAAAATAAGAACTTATGACCCGAAAAATAAAACTGATACTGGTGCTTTCCGCTTTCATTTTAAGCATGTGCAGGAGTTATGATCAGAATGGGACTGTGGCTTCCATCAATGGCTTAAGCTGCCAGAATTATACAGATTATGGATTCCTTAAGCGCAGCGAGCGTGCGGCCTGCTTCTATGTTTGTCCGGACGGAACAGTGTCACAACCCGATATCTCGGAAAATTTTTCCGAATCATCCTCGTATTATTCTGCCACGAAGAAAGACTTGGACTCGCAATTTTGTAGTGCCGCCTCCCTGCCTGTTGCAACAGAACAACTTGCGAGTTCGCCCGCGCCTGCGACCACATCGCCACCGACTGCATCTCCCGCCGCAACTGCAACTGCAGAGGCTTCTCCTACAACGGCGACTTCCCCAATAGCTCTGCTGCCTCTGTTGACAGGCGATGTAACAATGTGCGATCAGACTGTAGACTTGATCAGTTTCAGAATAGTTGACACAGCTCCGGATTTAGCCGATGAACTTGTGACGGTTCAAATCTCTGAACAGGAGACTACCTGTGCTGTTAATCCGGTTAATACATCTCTATTGACTTGTACTCTCCCGAGTCTTGTAACCTTCCCAGCCAGAGTTGTTGTAAGTTTGGATGGTGCCGTGGTGAATGATTTTCAATATGATGGGATAGGGTGTATCCTGGTAGATACACCCATACCACCACCATAATCAGGCATTGAAATGAATCATGCCTGATAACAAAACGGTCTGGTCATCGCGTCAAGGTGACGTGCGCAAGAAGGAACAGATCTCCGTTAATGCGAGGTCTCTGCCACCTCAACAGCAGACCATTTATCTGCACCGAGAGTCCAGTGGACGCGGCGGGAAAGCAGTGACTCTGGTTAAAAATTTAACGCTCTCCGCCGCTGACTTGAAAGCGCTGGCGAAGAAACTAAAACAGGAATGTGGCACAGGCGGGACTATCAAAGAGGGTGTGATCGAGATCCAGGGCGAACAGCGCGAGAAGATCGCGAATGTATTGCAGAAGTTGGGCTACAAAGTAAAGATAGCGGGAGGGTAATTCCACCAGTTAGGGAATGTGGCGTGATCTCACACCCAATCAATAAAAAGTTAAAAAATCAGGACTCACCTGTACGGATGGGTCCTGATTTTGTTTTGCTTCTTGGTATATTTTTACATTCAAGTTAGACGGAGCTTGCTTTGCGTGCCTGCTCCCACGCTTTGCGTATTTGTTTCGACTGCGCGCTCCATGCATATTCCACAGGTGCATCACCGCGATAGAACAGTCTGGAAATAAGGATACGATTCAAATCCAGTATCGTCCACGCCCAGAAGGTGTAACTGCTGGTCAGTATCGATGCCATGACCCATATTCCAACGTCCACTATTTTGCCACCGGCGCGGGCAAGGCGGATATAGCCATTATAAATAGCCCATGAGCCCAACAGTATTCCCTCAGTGATTATGAGAAAAACGATCTGGTCGAGGAGGTTGATATCTGGCTTACTGATCGCGACGATTGCGCCGAAGCACCAGAATGCAAAGCCAAGAACGGCAAGTTCGATGAATTCGATGAATGCGATCCTGGTTCGAAAGTTTTGCGATGAAGTATGTGATGAAGATTGCAGTATGTTTTCCATATATATTCTCTTTCTTTATTGAAGATAATGCCTGGCATTATATGTTAGCCTCTTGCTTAATGCGCTTACAGACTTGTTTGATACCATTACAGAAAGGATAAGAGTTACAGTTCAACAAGACAAGCCTCCCAAGAGGGAGGCTGGATGTTAGGTCACAAGGTAAAGATGGCCAGATGGTACATACATTCCCCCTAACCATTGGCCATCCTCCCGTCATGATATTTAACTATATTTGTTCAGCCTACCATTCGATCCAATCACCTTTGGGGTGAACCCAAACCGAGTCGGCACCTTCACCGGTGAAGATGTGGTTGAACCCCGCCAGAAAATCTTCATCTCCATAGTAGTCGCCCAGACCTTCGCCGCTCATCCAAACATCCACTCCAAGGAACTCAAGTGCTTCGGGTGAACCGGGTGCAGCCAGGCGGAAGTAAGGCTGATGTGAGAGCATCCCAAATTTGCGAGCCTTGCTAATGGTTTTGGTCATCGCAGTATTATGCAATTCCTTTGCATCGGCCACAGAATTCACTGTGCCGCGAACGATGGCGATGATGCGATCATTATTCCCAGCTGGTGCGGGGATGTGGAAAGTGGTAAAGCCCTCGGCTGGCGCCCACACAACCGGGTCGCGTTGGCTGAAGATCAAATCGCCTCCCTGTTGCACCTGCTTGTCGGCGAAGAACGTGTTCAGTCCTTCCATGTTGTACCAAAGATCCATGATCAGGAACTCGCCAGCGCCTTTGGGTTTGTCATGTCCATCGTGCTCCATCGGGACGTAGACCATATGGCTGACGTCACCAAGCGACTTTGCGGCCGCCACACCAGCCGGGTCACCAGCAGTCTGATTGTGGACCTTGCGCGCTGCTTCCAGTGTATCTGGTGAGAGCGTGCCGCGAATGGTAAGCAAATACAGGGTTAAATCGTCGTTCATGGTTTTCTCCTTTGAATTGTCAGAAGTCTCAAGAAATGTCTTTCACTTAATAAGACGGTGAGATTCTGTCAAATTCATCGGTTAAACCACAAGGTCCAGATGGAAGCGGGAGAAGAGCTTGCCGTCAAAGCTCAGGAAGTCGTTGATCTCGCTGATGAGCCCATTTTCAATCGTCAGGATGTGGATGGCTGCGGCGCGGTAGACTCCCTCCCGGTCCATTTGATAGAGAGCAAAAGCAGGGGATCCATTTGCACGCAGCGCCTCAAGGCGGACATTGAACGGGTCCCGGCTTCGGAAGAGGAATCCATCGAGAAAAGTCCGAATATCCGCGCGGCCACCAAACCAGGCCGGCAGCGGAGGCATGGTCAGCGCTACATCCTCACGCAGGACCGCGATCAGCGCGGCGGAATCTGCGGTCTCCCAGGCGGCTACATAACGCGCCAGCAAAGCAGATAGTTGTTCATTCAAACGCGAAGGCCTGGTTTTGCGTTCCCCCTGCTTCAAGGTTTCGCGCGCACGCTGCAAGGCACTGTTGACTGCGGCCGTGGTCATATCGAGAATCTCTGCAGCTTCGTTAGAACTCCAGCCCATCACATCACACAACAAAATGACTGCGCGTTGCCTGCCAGGCAATTTTTGCAGCGCGGCGATAAAAGCCAGGGTGATACTCTCGCGCACTTCATAACGCGCCTCCGGATAAATATCCGGTTGACCATCGATCCATTCATCGGGAAGCGGTTCCACCCAAGTCACTTCCTTCATAGGCGCGGGCAGGGGCAGGGTCGGGTCGGCGCGCGCATATAATTCTTTTGGGAGCCCGCGCACACGACGGCTGTCAAGCGCATCCAGGGCGGCATTGGTCGCAACTTTATATAACCACGCACGCAGGGACGAGCGCCCCTCGAAAGAGTCGAGCCGTTTCCAAACGCGGACAAGCGTTTCCTGCAGCATGTCTTCGGCATCTTCAAACGAGCCAAGGATGCGATAACAATGCACCATTAATTGTTTGCGATACGGTTCGATCAATTGCGCAAAGGCTTCCTGATCGCCCGCACGGGCCGCGTTCAGATAGGTAGCTTCATCGAGAGTCATTGTGAATAAATTTTACCCTTAAGCCGGGATGTTTGAAGTGTGAGTTATCTTTCTCTATATTCTATCCCTCTTGATGCTTGCAGATATTAACAATGCTTGCGCTGCCCGCCGTCAGTGTCTCCTTGTTCCAATTTCCATATTGCTGAACGAGCTGAAATCCGTTGTAGTACAGGAGTGTTTCGAGTTCCTGTGGATGCGTAAAGCGACAGGCGATGCGCGTTTCTTTTACATGATCGCCTTCGCCATCGTTCCAGCGACGATAAGTCGTCCAGTGCATCACCTGAGCGAGTGGATCATAAACTTGTGTGTAGGACAGGACGACTTATCGTCGCTGGAACGATGGCGAAGGCGATCATGTAAAAGAAACGCGCATCGCCTGTCGCTTTACGCATCCACAGGAACTCGAAACACTCCTGT
>JAXIPJ010000339.1:0-2460 GCA_045402985.1 Anaerolineales bacterium | reverse complement strand
GGACTGGTTTATGCTTACTCACACCGTCACCGCTGAAGCCCGGCCCAATATCGCCTTCATTATGTAGTCAACCGCAATACTCCATTGAACTAATTGCAAGGTTTATTTTGGGGGCAAACTTGTCCCTAGCTGATGTGTTTTTTCCAGCCAACCAAAATAAACAACCGGCATGAGACCCAGAACGGGGCAGGCTTTACGGCTTGCCCTGTTTTTCACCTAAGCGTCTGCCGTGCCGATTGGAAATCTTGGGTTGCCATTTGAAATTCATATTGATCAGGAGGCATTTATTCCTCTAACGCCAGGGCGATAGCCTGTTCGGGTGACATCGCGTGGCCCTGCAACCATGCGGAGGCATAAACTTCCTCCCCAAGTTGAGTACGAGCTTGGGTAATAGATTCGGCATAGTCCCTCTGATAGGTCGGGGGGAGAGGCTCGTTGATCGCTTCGCGCCAGGCGGATGCGGCACCCCAAAGACGCGCTGCTCGCTTCGCATCCCCTAGAGCAACGGCAACCAATCCCAGCGCTTCCATGGAGAACGGTGGGGCGAACTTATTTCCTGAACTCTGATACAGCGACAGGGATTCTTTAAACATTCCTGTTGCACGCTTGTAATCAGCGCGCAGACGCGCCACATCCGCCAAACCACCAAGCGACCAACCCATCAGGTAGTCATCCCCCAACTCCTGGGTGAGGCGCAGACTCTCTTCCCAGCTTGTGGCGGCGCGCTCAATATCTCCCATCCTGAACGACGTATCGCCCAACCAGAGGAGTGCGTAGGCGATCCCCCAGCGCTCTCCAGTTGCCCGAAGCAAGCGCAAACTCTCTTCGAGCGACTCTATTGCCTCCTCTTCCTTGCCGTCCCAGTGAAGGCTTGCGCCCAGGTCAGCAAGCACTAAGCCTGCGCTTCGGTTGTCTCCAATTTCTCGATATAGCTTAATGCTTGATTCTGCAAAGGCTCTGGCTCGAATGTAATCGCCTGTACCTGTTGATAGGATGGATGATGCGCGTAGCGCTTTCGCTCGCTCCTTTCCCTGGTTACCGATGCCAGCTGCAAGGATTTTCTCCAGCCATAGGTTGCCTTCGCTTAAATGACCTTTACTGTGCCAGAACCATGCCAGCGCCCCTGCCATTTTCAGCCCCGCTTCGAATTGATTGCTTTCAAGCGACCATGCCAGCGCGACCCGCAAGTTATCATGGTCCAACTCCAATCGATTCTTCCAGTCCTGTTGCCCGGCGCCAAATAAGTACGGCTCTGTCTCCTCCGCGACGCGGAGGAAATAATTAAGATGACGATCTTGAATCACGTTCGATTCTCTGGTCTCATTCAGTTTATCTCTGGCATACTGACGGATTGGCTCAAGAAACTGGTAACGCGGTTGATCTTGCTGTTCGACGAGCAGCAGTGATTTGTCCACGAGACGTGAAAGCGCATCGAGACTCGATTGATTTGAATCCAGAAGCGCCACCGACTCGAGCGCATCCAATGTAAAACCACCAACAAAGACCGAAAGTTGTCGAAAAAGTTCTCTTTCCGTTTCTGTCAGCAGCTCATAGCTCCAATCCAGAGTCGCGCGCAATGTTTGTTGTCGGGAGGGCGCGATTCGACTACCGCTTGTTAACAATGCAAAACGGTCATCGAGCCGTGTGGCGATTTGCTCTATTGATAACGTTTTGACGCGCACGGCAATCAGTTCGATGGCTAATGGCAATCCATCGAGTTGTGAGCAGATGGATACGACGGCCCGGATGTTTTCGGCATTCAGTGCGAAATCGGAACGAGCTGCGCGGGCACGCTCGGCAAACAGAACCAGAGCTGGAAACTCCGAAACGGTTTCTACGTCAACGATGGAATATTCTTTTGGCATATCCAGTGCAGGTACCGAATAAAGCCATTCACCCGGGATTTGTAGCGCTTCGCGGCTGGTGGTGAGGATTTTTAAGCGGGAGCAGGCTGAAAGGAGGGAAGAGGCGAGCGGAGCTACATCTTCAATCAGGTGCTCGCAGTTATCCAGCACAAGTAGCATTCGTTTGTTTGCGATGCCTTCGATGAGACGTTCCTCGGGAGACAGGTTATTCTTTTCAATATATCCAAGCGCTTGTGCAATGGCAGAAGGTATCAACGATGGCTGATCCAGCGGAGCTAGCGCGACAAAGAAAACACCATCTGGGAACTCGGCCAGTGACTTGCTCGCTGAGGCGATACTCAGGCGCGTCTTCCCGATTCCCGGCGCGCCGATCAAGGTAACCAGGCGGATATCTGGATGGGTCAAATAGTCTTGGACAGCCGCAATATCCTTATCCCGCCCAATTAAGGAAGTGAAGGTTGCCGGTAAATTCGAACGGGGTTGTTGGGGTAGTGCTGGTGTTGAGACGCGCCAGGGGGCTTCTTCGTCCCCCAGGCTGGGAGCTGATCTCCAGTCGCCACGCGCGAATCGTAAAAAGGCCGGTCTTTCAGTTGGG
>JAXIPJ010000057.1:0-1892 GCA_045402985.1 Anaerolineales bacterium | reverse complement strand
ATAATACGCGAGCAGACCTTTTCGATATCGGTCATATCGTGGGTGGTAAGCAGGATGGTCACTTTTTGATCGCGGTTGATCTCTTTGATGAATGTCCGAAGTTTTTCTTTGGCCACAACCCGCGCCTGTTATTTTTAGATGAACCCATGATAGGCGTGGATGTAGTCGCCAAGGAACGCCTGCGTGAATTCATCAAAGAGATCAACCGTGACCAAAAGGTGACCATCCTGCTTACGACCCACGACATGACAGACATCGAAAAGGTCTGCTCGCGCATCATGATTATTGATCACGGCCGAATCGTCTATGACGGGAGCCTCGAGCAGATCCGCGCGGAATATGGCAAACAACGAAAGCTCGTCGTCGAGTTCGAGGAGGACGTGCCGGATTTCTCCGCTCCTCATGCGGCATTGGTTAAAACTGAGGGACGAAAGAAGTGGTTTGCCTTTAATCGCTTTGAGACTTCACCCTCCACGCTGATTGCAGACATCACTTCCCGCTACCCGATCATTGACCTGGCTGTGGAAGAGCCTGAGATCGAGGAGATCGTGCGGACAATTTATCGGGGCAAATCGGAGTCCCTTGACACGGCAGCCAGGTGAAAATCTTTTGGGCATTTGCTCGGCAGCATTTTCATGCAATGGCCATATATCGATTTGATTTTTGGTTGTGGTCCGCTGCCAATGTGATTTTGATGTACGGCATTCGCTGGTTATGGATCACGCTTTACACACAGCGCCCTGGCGCCTTTGGGGTCACTTTGCAACAAATGGTGACGTATGGGGTGTTGAGTATGGCAATCGAAAATCTGTTTTATACAGGGCCACAATATTATATGGCGCAACAGGTACGCAGCGGCGCCATCGATGGTGATCTGTTGAAGCCTTTGGATTTTCACTTTCATATGTTGGCTCGCAGCACAGGCGAAACACTTTTCCGCATCATTGTGATGGTCCTTCCTGCCTTACTACTGGGGTATTTTTTATTTGACCTCCAGCTTCCTGCCACTTCGGCGGCAGGATTCCTGTTTGTGGCCGCCCTTTCCCTCGGATTTCTGGTTAATTTTCACCTCGACTTTTTGCTTGGTGTGATTGGGCTCGCCACCCTGGAAGTCCACAGTATTGATTGGGCGTTTCATGCAACGTCACGTTTCTTTTCAGGCCAGTTTGTTCCACTGTGGTTATTTCCAGGAGCGTTGGGCAAAGTGGCTGAAATTCTTCCATTTCGTTCCATCTTCTTTACACCGCTCTCCATTTACACCGGGGTATTGAGCGGTGGTGCTATTACTCAGGCCATAGGTCTTCAACTGCTTTGGCTGTTAATTCTTTTGATCATCAGCCGCTGGCTCTGGGAACGAATCCAGCTGCGAATTGTTTCGCAAGGCGGCTGAGGCATAGTAGCTTGCATGAACAGCTTCCAATTGTATTTCAGGCTAATTCAAATTTCGTTTCTATCGCGTATGCAGTATCGAGCAAATTTTCTCGCTGGAATCCTTGGGCTGATTTTCTGGAATGTGATCAATCTTGGTTTGATCGGTGTTCTCGTCACCCAATTTACCAACCTGAACAATTGGACAGTTTGGGAATTGGTTTTCCTGTATTGCCTATGGATTGTAGGACACAGTCTGTACAGTCTATTTTTTTCACATACGACCCAAATGGAAAATTATCTGATCGCGGGAACATTTGACCAGTTTCTTCTCCGGCCAGCAAGTCCCATCATCCAATTCCTTGGACGTGAGCTTCAGCACATTGAAATCGCGGATGCCCTCATAGGATTGACCGGAATCAGCCTCGCATATACGCAGCTCAATTTACATTGGGACGGCTGGAAGTGGGGATTTTTTGTGATCGCGGTCATCTCTGGGGCTACGATCGAATTATCGGTAAATT
>JAXIPJ010000158.1:0-3711 GCA_045402985.1 Anaerolineales bacterium | reverse complement strand
GGTTTCCACGAGAACGAACAGGGGCGACCCTTCGTGGGCGCCTCTGGAAAGTTTTTGGATGAATTGCTTGCCCAGGCGGGCGTGACGCGCGTGGATGTGTGGATCACGAATGTGGTCAAGTGCCGTCCGCCTGGGAATCGTGATCCGTTGCCTGATGAAATTGAAACCTGCACCAGCAATTATCTTGATCACCAAATTGAAATTGTCGGCCCCAGTATCATTGTCACGCTCGGACGTTTTTCAATGGGCAAGTTCTTCAAGGGTGCCAAGATCTCGCAGATCCATGGGCAGATGCAAAAAGTTGGTGACCGCTTTGTGATCGCCATGTTCCACCCGGCTGCGGCGTTGCATCAGGCGGCGCTCAAGCCCGCCATCATGGCCGATTTCGCGAAGTTGCCTGCATTGCTCAAAGAGGCACGCGCTGCGTTAGGCAAGTCCGCGCCTGCGGAGAAAAAAAAAGAAGAAAAAGTAGATGAGCCGAAACAGATGAATTTGTTTTAGTCTGGATGTCATTGCGATGGGGAACCCCGAAGCAGTTATGTTTGTTTTGAGAGGCTTATATGTTGAATCTTGTCTTAATATTTTTTGTCGTCATAGTTTTGCCTCTAACGATTCCTATTTTATCGGTTTCCATTGCATCATCAGTTCAGATGATAAAGTTCATTGTTGAGACCTGGAAACCTTTACCAAATGCTTGGAGGCGCCTGGTAAAAGAACGACCAGGTAGGGCAATGTTTCTCTTGGGTTATTTTCTTGTTTTGACATATTTATCCTTTTTGTTTTATTCATGGGTAATCAGTCATTTTCCGAAATAGTACACATGAAACAGGCTCGTGCAAGAAATATAAAGGAAGCAAATGATCATCAAAGACACCCTCATCAAAAAACTAAAATCAAAAGAAGCCCATATTGCGATATTGGGACTCGGCTATGTTGGCTTGCCTCTGGCAGTTGTCTTTGCAGAAGCAGGATTCCACGTTACAGGGATTGACACCGATGTTCGTAAAATCGCATCACTCAATAACGCTGTGTCATATATGCCGGATGTAAAAACAGAAGCCGTTGAAAAACTGGTCAAGTCCGGATACTTAACGGCGACAACGGACTTCTCGGTTCTAAGAGAGATGGACGCGGTGAGCATATGTGTGCCCACTCCGCTGCGTCAAACAGGCGACCCCGACATGTCGTTCATTATTTCTGCAACAGAAGAACTGGCGAAATATATGCATCCAGGCATGGTGGTCGTGCTTCAATCAACCACCTATCCGGGCACAACACGCGAAGTCCTGCTTCCGAAACTCGGCACAGACCATGACCTTAAGGTTGGAGAGAATTGGTTCCTTGCGTTTTCTCCCGAACGTGTTGACCCGGGCCGCGAAGATTGGACGACTATCAATACTCCCAAAGTGATCGGTGGCATCACAGAATCCTGCGGCGAAGTGGCGACAGCATGGTACGAAAGCGCCATCAAAACAGTACACCGCGTAAGGTCCGCTGAGACAGCTGAGATGGCAAAACTGCTGGAGAACACGTTCCGCATGATCAACATCGGACTGGTCAATGAGTTGGCGATGATGTGTGAACGGCTGGGCGTGGATGTTTGGGAAGTGATCGACGCGGCCGCCTCCAAACCGTTCGGCTTCATGAAGTTCACACCAGGGCCCGGATTGGGCGGTCACTGCATTCCGATTGATCCGCTTTATCTTTCATGGAAGATGAAATCCTTCAATTACAATGCACGCTTCATTGAGCTGGCATCCGAGATCAACACGAATATGCCGCGTTATGTCGTCAGTCGTGTGATGGAAGGGTTGAATGACCGCAGCAAGGCATTGAAAGGTTCAAGGATCCTTGTGCTGGGCGCCGCCTACAAGCCCGATATTGACGACATACGCGAGTCGCCGGCACTGGATGTGATCGGCTTGCTGAAACACAAAGGAGCGCTGGTGGAATATCATGACCCGTATATTCCACACATCCATCACGAATATGAAGGCTGGCATATGGACAGTGTGAGCGATATGATGAAAGCGGTGAAGGAAGCAGATGCAGTGGTGATCATTACTGATCATAAAGTGTATGATTACATTGCAATTGTTGATTCTGCAAAATTTGTTTTTGACAGCCGCAACGCGACACGTCAACATGTCCAGGATAGTGAGAAGGTTGTGAGACTCTAAGGTAATCCGTTGGTCGAGTAGACACGAGTGCACTTCTCGTGCCCTACACTTGCACCGCACTGCGTTTGGTGCAGTGCAGGTGTCGAGACAAACAAATAACAAATAAAAATAAATGAGTGGTCTCGATATGCCCTTCGATGAATGCTTCGATATACTGAGCATGGCCCACCAAGGGCTACGCGACCACCGTTGGAGAACAGGTACATAAATGGGAAACTACTTAATAACAGGCGCGGCAGGTTTTATTGGTGCGCGTACAGCGGAACTCCTCATCAGGGATGGACACACGATTGTGGGTATCGACAACATGAACGACGCCTATGACCCACGCATGAAGGAGTATCGCCTGCGAAAAATGCGATCCATGCCAGGTTTTACTTTTCATCAACAGGATATTTCAGACAAATCGATCATCGATCAGTTCAGGAACGAGAAGTTCGATGGCGTTATCAATCTGGCAGCGCGCGCCGGGGTGCGTTATAGCGTTGAGAATCCATGGGTATTTGTGGAAAGCAATACGATGGGGACCTTGAACATGCTTGAGATCTGTCGGCAGACTGAGACGAAAAAATTTATCGTCGCTTCCACTTCCAGTATTTACGGATCGAATCCGCCCTACCCGACGCCTGAATCCGCTTCCAGCAGTGAACCGCTTCAACCGTACGCGGCCAGCAAAAAAGGGGCTGAGGCGATGAGTCATGCTTATCATCATCTGTATGGTATTGACGTGAGCATTCTTCGCTTCTTCACCGTGTATGGGCCTGCTGGCAGACCGGACCTGGCTCATCTGCGCTTTGTACAATGGATCATTGAAGGGCGTCCAATTCGCGTGAATGGAGACGGCGAACAGTCACGCGGCTTTACCTACATAGACGACATTGCGCGCGGCACCATCCTGGCACTGAAACCTGTTGGGTATGAGGTTATCAATCTGGGCGGGCATGAAGTCATTACGATCAACAACCTGATCAAGTTGATCGAAGATGTGGTCGGAAAAAAAGCAGAGGTCCAGTATGGTCCTCCCAACCCGGCGGATATGTTCACCAATTGGGCAGATGTGACCAAGGCGGGTGAGTTGCTTGGCTGGGAGCCGCAATTCAATATGCGTGCCGGTGTGGAGAAACTGGTGGAATGGTACAAGGCCGAACGCGAATGGGCGAGTGAGATAATAACAGCATAGATAAAATCAATGCAAAACGATGCGGTTTTCACAAGAAAGATCAGCGCGCTTCCGTGGCTTCCGTTTGCGGCGTCGCTGGCGGGCGCGTTCGTTTATGTGCTGCATGCGTTTTACCTGGCCCACACAAAAACATCATTTCTGGATGAAGGCCTATATCTTTATAAGGGTTATTTATTTGCTACAGGGCAACAGACTCCCTTCGCGGATTACGGCCTGTGGACGAACCATGCCATCCTCTCCTTCGTGATCCCCGGCTATATTCAAAAGTGGTTTGGGCCTGGCCTGGATACGGGCCGTTATTTTATGATCTTCATCAGTCTCTTCACACTGCTGGGGCTTTGGGTATTTGCG
>JAXIPJ010000427.1:0-13059 GCA_045402985.1 Anaerolineales bacterium | reverse complement strand
GCCGTATCGTGGACACTGAGCCGAATTGCAAATGGGGAAATTGTCCCGAGCAGTGTGATCGGGATGATAAACAGGATCAGCACTGCGACGAATGACGCACCCAATATGCCAACTTGCAACGCATCAAATGCGCTCGCCGCGGACCTGAGGACGGGCCCCGCGATATAAGGGATGAGCCCCAGCGTGAAGGCGCCCCATGCAAGGACGCGATACATGGCGCCCGGCGTTGGGTTTGCGTCTGCCCATTTGCCGCCCAGGAAGTATCCCAGCGTGAGATAGATAAGGATAAGCCCAATAATGGTGGCCCAGACGATGTTGCTGGTACCGAAGACGTTCCCAATGAGTCGTCCTGCGGCGAGTTCGGCGGCGAGCGTAGTCATGCCTGAGATGAAGACGGTAAAGAGGAGATAGCGTTTCATTGTTGCAGAGGATTATACCGTTTGAGGTGTAATTGGTAATTGGTAAATATAGGCTTGGAGAATGTAGATTAGAGGTTGGAGAATCAGAGAATTCGCGCTGAGCGGAACGAGCCGGTAGGCGAGTGAAGACGAAGCGAGAGTTAGTAAGTAATAATCAGGGAATTGGTATACTTGAAATCCACTAAGGAGATTTATGTATATTCCAAAGCTGTATCGCGAGGCAGATAAAGCGAAAATTCTGGAATTCATCCGCCAAAATGATTTTGCTGTGCTGGTCACTTATGATGGCGAAAAGCCAGTGGCAAGCCATCTGTTGATGGAAGTTGTGGAGCAGGGTGAAACGCTTTTCATCAATGGGCATATGTCGCGAGCGAACTCACACTGGAAAACCTTTGAGAAGAATCCGGAAGTATTGATCATTTTTCATGGAGCACATACTTACATTTCACCGACCTGGTACAACCATGTCAATGTTCCTACATGGAATTATCAGAGCATTCATGTGTACGGAAAGCCGCGCATTATTACAGAACACGACGAAGCCTATTCCCTGCTCAAGCGCCTGGTTGACCGTTACGAGACGAATGGTCATTACAAAATGGAAACTCTCCCGCAGGATTTTGTGGAAAAAGAAATAAAAGGGATCGTCGCTTTTCAGGTGGAAGTGACAAGCATTGAAGCGAATTACAAACTCAGCCAGAACCGCAAGGACGAGGATCACGCCAACATCATCACCCAGCTCGAAGAACGGACAGATGATCTCTCGCACAGGGTAGCGGACGCCATGAGACAACAGCGCCCTTCGACATAAAATGCTGCATGCGCCATCCTAAACGCAGGACGAGCCAGGTTTTATGTGGTAAAATTTTGCCCGCAATGATTGAACCCGAAGAAGCCCCCGAACTTGACCAGCCGCAGATGACAGACTTTTCACAAGCAGATGCGCAGACCATCCATGCGGATTTGGTGCGGATGCGTCAGTCCAGTGCTGGGGAGGTTGCCGCCGATGAAGTCTCCATGCAGCAGAGCGCGGCTGGCAGGATGTCTGCTGACAAAGTGACTCTGCAGCAAAGTGCGGCAGGCTTTATCAAGGCAGATCATGTTAGTTTGAATCAAGCCTCCGCTGGACTGGTGAACACAGGGGAGTTCCTTTCGCAGGACGGTTCAACGGGATTTGTTCGGGCTGAGAAAGCGTCCATTAGCGGGTACACAGGCGCGGTCGTCGCGGGAAGCGCAGATATCCATCATGGAATGGTTGGCCTGGTTGCCGGGCGCGATGTTCATTTGGATGAAGCGCGCACTGTCTTCCTTATCGCCCGCACTGTTTATGGAAATGTGACGACCCTGATGGACAAGCGCTCGGCTTTGACCGCAGGATTGGTAGGCGGTCTGTTCGCAGGATTGATGTTGCTGCTCGGGCGTATGCTGTTCGGACGAAAATAATTTTATTATTAAATGTAGTAGCGACTTCAGTCGCTTTAGAATGAAACACTTAAGTCGTCACTACAAAATTCTATTCAACGAGCGAAGGTAATTCATCGGATGATGAGTGAGAGGCGCTCAAGGAGTAATGATGGAGAAAGTAGTATTAAAGGCCACCAAGCGTGAGGTGGTTGGCAAACAAGTGAAAGCCATGCGCCGCGCGGGCCAACTTCCGGCAGTGATCTATGGCAGGCATAGCGAACCAATTATCATCACGTTGGATGCTCACATTGCCGCATTGACATTGGGAAAGTTGACGTCTTCGAGCCTGGTGACGATCGATGTGGATGGCACGGAATATGCATCGCTCGTTCGTGAGAAGCAGCGTGATTACATCAAGAACCGCCTCCTGCATGTAGACTTTTTGGCGGTATCGCTGGACGAGAAGTTGCGCGCAACTGTAAGCATTCACTTCATTGGCGTATCTCTGGCTGTGAAGGATTTCGGTGCAGTGATGGTTCACAACCTTGAAGAACTCGAAGTGGAATCTTTGCCAGGTGACCTGCCTGAGCGAATCGATGTGGATATTTCGGTGTTGGCGCGCATTGGTGATGGCATCCGCGTGAGGGATGTGGTCGTGCCAGATAACATCCGCGTGCTGGATAACCCCGATACGATGGTTGCAGTGGCCACCGCTCCGAAGGTGGAAGAGGAAGAGGTTGCCGTCGCGGGTGCAGAAGTTGTCGCACCGACCGAGGGCGAACCAGAACTTTCTGTAGAGCGCGGCAAGAAAGAAGACGAAGAA
The DNA here is from genome assembly GCA_045402985.1 of Anaerolineales bacterium. GTDB lineage: Bacteria > Chloroflexota > Anaerolineae > Anaerolineales > Villigracilaceae > Defluviilinea. The sequence continues at coordinate 10,413 of JAXIPJ010000427.1, read as the reverse complement.
GAGTAGTAATTCACTGTTACATAAGAACTCCCCGATTTGGTCGGGGAGTTTTTGATTCACCGTCACTCTGCCTTCTCCCGAATCGAGAGAGGTCACAGCCCTAACACATTTAGGAAATCGACGGTCATGCGCGCGGTGGCGCCCCATAACAACTCACCGTCATATGGATGATAAGCGATGACACTCCGCTTCGTACCTGGAACTTCGAACTGCCACCGATTAGATTCGTTCGCCAGCCATCCCAGCGGAATCGTGAATACGCGGGCCACCTCATGTTCCCCCACGCGAAATACATTCGGCCACTTCACCACTCCAACCACCGGCGTTACCCTGAAATATGAAATGGTAATAAGGTTTGTCAGTCTTCCAAGTACTTTTATGTCATTGGCTTGAAGGCCGATCTCCTCATCTGCTTCGCGCAGGGCGGTTTGTTCAGGCGTCGTTTCGCCTTCATCACATGCGCCGCCTGGAAATGAGACTTGTCCTTTATGTGATTCAACTGTATCTGTGCGCCGCGTGAATAGCAGATGCCACTCAGCGTCCTGCCACATCAGCGGCACGAGCACCGCCGCGCATTTGAGATGTGTTTCGTCGTTGAGGTCCAGTTCCGCGTAGCCATCAGAGGAAGCCCCGGCAGATTGGATGGCTTCACTTAATCGTTGAGAAATATCGTTTTCGGTAAGCGTGATAGGCATGGTGAGGGAAAAGGCTGAAGGGTGAATAAGTGAAAGAAGAAAGATAAAGGGAGCGGGAGTTATCTTACCGGGCTTCCACAGTATCCACATTCGGCGGTGAGGTGATCCAGCCATTCCACTTCGTCTGGTAGCATGGCCGCGCCGCAACTGGGACAATGCGTGGGAAGCATCGGTTTTTGCGCTGGCGTTTCTGTTGTTTCAGGCGTGGGCATGGATGGCAAATTTATTTTCAGCAATATCTCGATATCCACAGCTTCGGACTTTAGTCCGTGTTCATTGAGTTCAGCCACCAGGCGCAAGCCTGCATTTTGCAAACGCTGATATTGTTTTCGTTCAGCCAGCACCTCAATTGCGCGTTTGAGAGATGGCATTCCGAGGGCAGCTTGCCCGGCAAGGAGGCGGGAACGCCCTGCCTGCAAAAGAAAAAGTGGCGCACGCGGACCGCCGCGCGCATCTGCACCCTCGGCAATACGTTCGAAGAGTTGAGCGGCGCGTCCGTATTCACCTTTGTCGAATGCAAGGTTGGCTTCCTGCAGAATGGGAGGAATGTTGGATGCAAATGCTTTTCGCTTATCGCGACGGAACATGCGGCGCATTAGGTTCTTTCATCCTTGTTGTCCAAGCCAGCCTCTGTGGCTAACTCTACTCCGCGCGGGTCTTCGCTCGGTTCGATCCTTCTGGCGAAAACAAGAAACCCTGTGTGCGCCACCATGCGATCAGTGGGACGCAGGCGCGAAGGTTCAGGTTGATAGTATCGCAGCAATATCTCACATACCTCAAGGAATGCAAATTTATTGCGGCTCAAAGCGTAGAGAGTTTTTTCCACCTGGTTGAAGGTGGGGATCAGGCAGCACAGGAATCCACCGGGCTTGAGGGCCGCGCGTACCTGCTCAGCAAAGTCATATGGATTCGGCACATCCAGGAAGAACGAGTCTGCGTCAGTTTCATCGAAGCCTTGTTGGATGTCGCGCAGCTTGAAGTCCACGCGTGAATCGAGGCCGAATCGGTTCAAGTTTTTCCGCGCTAGATTCTGCACATCCGGTTTAATTTCATAGGAAATCACACATCCCTCTGGACCCACAGCATGCGCTAGAGCGGTTGTCATTGAACCTGAGCCTGTGCCGGCCTCCATCACTTTTTGACCGTAGCCAACACCCATGGTCACAAGAATAAAGCCAATATCTTTCGGATACAGGATTTGTGTTGTGCGCGGCAGGTCGATGAGCAGATCGGCGAGGGAAGGTTGGAGCAAAAAGAACGGCGCGCCCGTGTGACTGAAAACCTGCGTGCCCCATTGTTTTCCGATCAGGTCGTCGTGTTGGAGGATGCCGCGGTGCGTTTCGAGTTTCGCGCCAGCTTGAAGCGAGATGATGAAATGTTTGTGACGCAACCCAACAAGTTGGGCAAGGTCGCCAGCGCGCGCAATGGATGAAGTGGGATGTAAGGGCATGAGATTATCTTATCATGATAACTTCTTACACAGATGTTTGATCGTGAATCCTCTCCTACTGGAGTCGCGTCCGTGATGGGTTCATCTATTTTTCATCAATTGTTATGCTTATCAATTTATCTCCAGGTGGTGTTTCTGTTCCAGGTTGTGCATCCCGCGGGGTGAGCGATTCAGCAATCTCCATTCCACTTAAGACCTGCCCGAAGATCGTATATTGCCCGTCATATTGCGTGGTGTTCCCATAGGTGATGAAGAATTGACTGCCGCTCGTATCCGGCCCAGAGTTCACCATTGCAACCATTCCAGGTGTGGTGAACTTTAAGGATGGGTCTATTTCAGTGATAATGTAATAACCTGGGTTGCCCTTGCCTGTTCCGCTTGGGTCGCCTGTCTGCGCGAAAATATCAGGGATGACGCGATGGAAAGTAATATTGTCATACCAGCCATTGCGCGCCAGAAACATAAATGAATTCACAGTGATAGGTGCTTTATCTGCGAATAACTGAATCACTACATCACCTTTCTCTGTATGCAGCGTGGCGATGTATTCCGTGTTTTGCTGAACCGTCACGGGCGGGCAGGCTGCATACTGACGTTTGCCGAGCAGGATCAACTGCACGATATCGTTGATGCTGTTGTAATCGCGGGGACCTCCGTAGATCTGTCCGTTGATGAGGATGAGGGGTGTGCCGGGCAGACCCATCGTCTGACCATCTTGCCAGGCTTTTTGGATTCGTGCGACGATATCTTCACGCGTCATGTCAGACTTGAACTGGTCCACGTTCAATTCCAACGCTGCCGCCTGCGCGCTGATCCATTGTTCGAAATCCGCTACTGACAGGTTTACCCAGTTTTCCTGTTGCGCGTACAGCAGATCGTGCAGTTCCCAGAATTTATTCTGTTCTGCCGCGGCCTCAGCGGCTTGTGCGGCGAGAGCGGCTTTGTCGTTGATTTTGACCAGCGGGAAAATGCGGCTCACAACGCGCACATCATTTGGGTGCTCTTCCAACAGTCGATTTGTCACCTCTTCAAAAATCCCACTCCGCAGGTCTTGATAATCGCTGTAAGCCATGATGGTTATGGTTGGATTCTGCGCGCCGCGCACGTGGTCTGTTTTGCTTTCCGGAGGGAATATGGATGGTGAATCCGGTCCAGGGGTAGGTTCAGCCAAAAGTGTTGTACAGGCTGGCGGCGTAGGAATAATAATGTTTGGAGTAGCAGATGCCACGCTGGCAGGCAGCGTGGCAGATGGGGCGCAGGCAGTGATGAGGATGGAAAGAAAGGAAACAGGAAAGAGTAAAGAGTAAAATTTTTGCATGTTTGATTCAGGGCACTATGTCACATTTTTATTTGATCGCTTCTTGCAGTTCCTCAAAGGATGTCATCCACGCTATTGTGTTGATGAAGTTTTCGAGCGAGTCGCTTTGTTCGCGTAGTGCGCGTACAGCGGGGCCGACGGGGTCTTCACCCGCCGCGCCGCCGGGGACATCCGCGTATGCCCCATGGAAGGCGAAGTAGGCCTGATTGAGTTTGCGAAGGAGGTATCCATTTTCCCAGAAGAGCTGCCTGCGCGTTTCCATGTAAGACTCTGCTTCCTCAATCTTGCCTTGTGCCAACATTTCGTCTACTGTGACGCGCGTCTCGTGCATCTCAGCGCGGAAGTCGAAGGGTGGCGGGTCGTCGAGTCTGTTTGAAAGGAGAAACGATTGATCAAACGAGATCAGACTCCGGCTTGGAGAAGAAGCGAGCATCTCGGGATAGTAATCCTGAAGGACGTAGTTCCCAACTTCACTCCCGGCAATGGATGCAGTGGTCTCATTCATCGTACGTAGTTCGGGAGTGGTGCTGTAATTGAGTCCAAGTGGGCGAACGTTTAGATAGTTATGAGTCCATTCGTGGGCGATTGTTTCCAGCATCCAGCGCAGATCGGTGGTTTCCGTCACCATGGTGGGATAAACACCCACGCCACCAATTCCGACGACAAGCGTTGAGACGTCGAGCGATTGCGCGACCTCATCTTCGAGTTTGATCTGTTCGTCGAGCGTGAGGGTGGGGAGGACTGATATGTTTGCAATTTGATGGATGTGATCGCGCGGGGCAACGATCAACGCCAGTGGTGTGGATGAGACGTGATAGAGCGTAGGAGGCAGCGGCTGGCCAGCGGTTGTGAGGCCCAGTTTGGCGAGTGCTTCACTGAGTTGGCTTTGCAACGCTGATTCTGCGAACGGCGCCAGGGAGTTTTGCTTGGCGATCAATTGATCGCGCTGTGTGCGCAGGAAGGCGCTGGTTGATTCTTTGTCAGTAACGGCGGGGTCTGCAAAAATCTGCTCGATACTGCCTTCGGTCTGAATGAGTTGTTGTGTAACGCGCAGATATTCGAATACCAGTTGTTTGTTTGTCCCACGCTCGAATAGATAAGGCGCATGGAGTGCGCTTTGTTCGATCTTTAACCAGGTGGCGCCCCATACCCAGTTTGGATAGTCAAATTCAATGTCGCGGGTGAAGAAACGGACACGATCTGATTCGCCTGTTAATCTTGGCGCATCGCCCCCGGCGGCGATGATGATGGCAAGGACAAGTGCCAGAAAGTCAAATATACGTGCGATGCGGTAGAGCAGTTGCATGGGAATGATTATAATCAGAAACGAGAACCGGGAGGTTTGATCTCTCAGTTCTCGTTAATGAGTGCAATAATCTAATTTTTGTTCTTTTCTGAATATGATCTATTTAAATCTCTCCGGAAACTGGTTGATAATGCCCTCGCTGAGCATATCAGCAATAGCTATTGCCTGATCATGGACTTTATCATTAGCGGCAATATCTGCCGCAAAGTCACTGTTCCAGCGCGCTACAGCCACCTCCAACGTCAGATCAAGATACTCTCTCAGCAGTACTTTTGTCTCTTTGAGTGGCCAGTGATCTGGATTCGTATCCTGGAGAAATTCAGCGATCTGGTCTGCATTGGCATACCAGCGTGTTACTGAATCTTCAAACGAGGCTGCATCCGCATTCTTTGCAGTGTGAAGCATTTCATCTGTAATTTGCACATGCTTTTCCAGAAGCCCCACCAATTGTTCGCCAGCCGCATCGCCGTGGAAAGGCCTGATTGCTTCGCCAATATTGTGTTGATTTTCCAGCAGGCGATTCTTGGTTGGGTCTCGATATTGTAGATCGTCCAGGGTGCTGATAATAAACAGGTGCGTCCAGGTGCCATGATCCTCCCAAAGCCTGCGCATGCTGTCGCGATAAGCCTGCGCATCCATTTTGGGCTGATCTGGAGACGGCCTTTGAGAGGAATTGCCAGCCAGTAAGCCAGGCAACAGCAGAAATAAAATAATAATTAATAGAATATATTTCTTACTCTTGCGACTCATGTTTCCTCTTGTTGATTTGGCAAGGTTTCGAAACCGTTTTGAAAACTGACATTTCCCAATATTATGCTCTGGTGCGTTAATTAGCAAGTGATAACTTAATAATTATATTTATGACCGGAATAATGTCAATACGGGCCTTTCCTAATTTAAGAGAACCCCACAGCACCCGAATCGATTTCATTAAGTCCTAAAAGGCACTTTCTGAGCAACCGGCCATACAGGAACTGCGTATTAGAGTTGTATAGCTCTCCCACAAAAATTCACTGCCAATTCATATTTGTGCGGTAGAATTTCGCAGTTATCAAGACAACCCCCAGTGAGGATACAATGCGTGAGTTTTTTAGGAAAAATAGAAGAGGTTTGGTGATTTTGCTGATTGTTGCCATCGCGGCCTCAGCATTTCTATATGTACGTAGTACGCGCGTGGATACCACCAGTCAATACCAGACTGCGACGATCGAACGCGGCAGCCTAACGGCCACCATCGGTGCAACAGGTACGGTCCGTGCAAAACAGACGGCGGTGCTCATCTGGCAGGCTGCAGGGACGGTTGATGCTGTCAATGTAAAAGTCGGTGTGGATGTCAATGCAAATGATGTTCTGGCATCATTGCTGAAAACATCTCTGCCCCAAAGCGTGATCATGGCTGAAGCCGATCTTGTGGATGCGCAAAAAGCGCTGGACGATCTGCTCACTTCTGATACGGCGCGTGCAGAGGCGGTGATCACTCTGCGAGATGCCCAGGAAGCTTATGATAAAGCTGCAAACTGGCGCAAGGAATTGAACGGCAGGATTCACATCAAAAAGATCGTCTACAAAAAGTTTGGCAATCGTACCATTCCCATTCTTAAGGAATATCGCGGCTATGCGGATGCAGGGACGATCGCCATAGCGGATGAAGACCTGTCTCTCGCCCAGGCAAAACTGGCTGACGCCCAGCGTGAATTTGACCGTTTGAATGAGGGTAACTCAGTGGAGATCGCGGCTGCCCAGACGCGCGTCGATGCCGCTCAAGCGACCCTAAATCTGGCGCGCGTGATCGCGCCTTTTTCCGGCACTGTGACTGAAGCCCATTCGCTGGCTGGCGATCAGGTTGCAGCGGGGGACACTGCTTTTCGTTTGGATAATCTTTCCGGTCTCTTTGTGGACGTGGAAGTTTCAGAAGTGGATATCAACAGTGTATCCGTTGGGCAACCAGCCTCGCTTTCGTTTGATGCCATTTTGGACAGGGATTATCACGGGGAGGTAGTTGAAGTGGCAACTGCCGGAAACAATGTGAGTGGAGTTGTGAACTTTACCGTCACCGTTGAATTGACGGATGCCGACGAACTGGTGAAGCCAGGCATGACCGCGGCAGTTAACATCACCGTCAAAGAAACGCAGGATGTGCTGCTCGTGCCAAATCGCGCTGTTCGCCTGTCTGATGGCGCTCGTGTTGTGTATCTACTAGTGAATGAACAGCCGGTCAAAACGGAGATCAGCCTGGGTTCCTCGTCTGATACGGTGAGCGCAGTTGCAGGCGGCGACGTAAAAGAGGGCGATACAGTGATCCTGAATCCGCCAGTTGAGTTCGGTCCTGGTGGCGGACCGGGCGGCGGTGGGTTTGGGGATTAAAACCATGTCTACTGACAACGTAATTGAGGCACGTGATATTCGCAAAGTCTACCTAATGGGAAAGGTGGAAGTAGAGGCTCTGCGCGGCGTTTCATTTGATATCAAACGCGGCGAGGTGGTCGCCATTATGGGGCCTTCAGGCTCTGGCAAATCAACTTTAATGAATACGCTTGGCTGTTTGGATAGACCCAGTTCAGGCGAATACACTTTGGACGGCGAGACTGTTGCCTCGCTGGATGATGACCAGCTTGCAAGCATTCGCAATCGCAAAGTAGGTTTTGTCTTTCAGAGTTTCAACCTGCTTTCGCGCCAGACAGCCATTACCAATGTGGAATTGCCATTGCGTTATTCTGGTTCCACAGAGGGACGTCGCGACCGCGCCATTGAGGCCCTAAAGGCAGTGGGACTCGGTGATCGCATGACTCACCGACCCACTGAATTATCTGGCGGTCAACAACAACGCGTCGCCATTGCGCGCGCCATTGTCAATAGACCTGCCATGATTATGGCAGATGAACCGACGGGCAACCTGGACTCGAAGGTGGGCAAAGAGATAATGAACCTTTTGCTAAACCTGAACAAGGACAGTGGTACGACCCTGATCATCGTTACGCATGATCCCGTCATCGCCGAACAGACGCAACGCGTCATCCGTTTGCGTGATGGTTTGCTGGAGAGCGCATCATGAATCTTGCCCAGGCTTTTCTCGAAGCGCTTGAAAGTGTAAATGGAAATAAACTCCGCTCCGGGCTGACCGTACTTGGAATTGTGATCGGCGTTGCGGCTGTCATTGCCATGCTGGCAGTTGGGCGCGGCGCGGAAGCATCCATCACTGGTTCCATCAGCGGGATTGGGACAAACCTCTTATTTGTCTTTCGCGGCGGAGCAGATGAATCTATTCGTAATGAGCGCCCTATTACGCTTGCAGACGCAGAGGCAATCGCCGATCCGTTCGCCGCGCCCTCTGTAGAAGCGGTGGCTCCCATTTTGCAGACGAACCTGGAAATCTCCTATGGTGGAGAACGTACGACGGTTGAAGTTAACGGTGCAACACCTGCATATTTTCCGGTGCAAAATCATGAGCTGACCGAAGGGGAATTCATTAACGAAGAGCATATGCTTGGGCGCGCTTCGGTTGTGTTGATCGGGCCCGAAGCCGCAGATACACTTTTTGGTCGTCATGATGGTATCACGGGTGAAACGGTCCGTATTGATGGGCAACCTTTTCGCATTCTCGGTGTGCTGGCTTCAAAAGGCGGCGGCGCGTTCGGGAGCCAGGATAATCTCGTCATCATTCCTTTCAGCACGGCCCAGGCGCGCTTGATCCGACGTAATACGCGCGATCAGGTTGATATCCTGCTTGTCCAGGCTGTCAGCGGAGATGCAGTGCTGATGGCCACTGAGGAAATTTCTGCGATCCTGCGCCAGCGCCATCGTACGCCCGTAGGCGCGGATGATTTCACTGTGTTCACCCAGCAGGATCTGCTTGCCACTTTCCAATCCATTACAGGAATCCTGACTGTTTTCCTGGGAGGCATCGCGGGCATCTCTCTTCTAGTGGGCGGCATTGGCATTATGAACATTATGCTGGTATCTGTGACGGAGCGCACGCGCGAGATTGGTTTGCGCAAGGCTCTTGGTGCGCGTCGCCGCGACATCCTTATTCAATTCCTCACAGAATCTTCGTTGCTGAGTCTCATTGGCGGAATTATCGGCATCATGTTTGGCTGGCTCATCTCTTTTGCTGTGGGCCAGATTGCAGCGGCCAGCGGGACAGCCTTCACCCCAGTTGTCGGTCTTGATGCCATTGCCCTCGCAACGATCTTTTCTGCGGCAGTAGGCCTCTTCTTCGGCATTTACCCTGCCAACAGAGCCGCAAGTTTGGAACCGGTGGAAGCTTTGCGGTACGAATAATTTTGTATGGACCTGTCTCTACCGTGTTAAAATAGCTCCATGACTGAATTCAAAATACTTATTGCCGATGGACTGGACGAAAGCGGACAGTCCATTTTGCGCGCCTCAGCAAATGTGGATGATCGCCGGGATATCTCAGCAGATGACTTGTTGAAAGCCATAACTGAGTATGATGCTCTAATCGTTCGCGGTCGGACCAAGGTAACGGAGTCCGTTATATCAGCCGCATCAACGCTGAAAGTGATCGGCCGCGCTGGTGTGGGTGTGGATAACATTGATCTGGGTGCCGCCAAGAAACATAATATCACTGTCGTCAACGCGCCGATGTCCACTTCGCTGGCGGTTGCAGAATTAACGTTTGGACTCTTACTTGCCATGGCGCGCGAGATCCCGCGTGCGGATGCAGGCATGAAGCAGGGTCAATGGCTCAAGAAGGGACTTGAGGGTGTTGAGCTGAACGGCAAAACCCTTGGCCTGATAGGCTTTGGCCGAATCGGTGTGGAAGTTGGCAAACGTGCTTCTGCATTTGGCATGAACGTGATCGCTTATGATCCGCTGATCTCAGAAGATGATATTAAACAACGCGGCGCGGAACCCGTCTCGATCCAGGATCTATACGCCTGGTCCGATTTTATTTCCCTGCATTTGCCCCTCAACGTTCAAACGCGCGATCTGATCGGGCCGCTTGCATTCTCTCAAATGAAGGATGGCGTGCGAATTATGTGCGCGGCGCGCGGTGGTATTATTGACGAATCCGCTTTGCTGAATGCATTGAACAGCGGCAGGGTGGCGGGCGCCGCGTTGGATGTTTTCGGGCAGGAGCCGCCTGGTTTAACGGAGACCATTTCACATCCACGCGTGATCGCAACTCCACACATCGGCGCGCAGACCGCTGAAGCACAATCCCGCGCTTCGGAAGATATCGCCAACGAAGTGTTATCCGCTTTAAATAATAGGCCCTTACGCTGGAAGGTTAATTAAATTTCCAATCAGGAAAATTTTAGCAGACGCACATCTTACAGGTGTGACGTTGTCTATTAATTGATCGCATGAAACGAAATATTATTCTCCTCGCCTCACTTCTCGGACTTTTGGCCGCCTGCGCCCCCCCGACATCAAGCCCCATCCCCACGCCTTATCCGCCTGAATACCTGCCGACCGTGATCGCGCTGACCGTTCAGGCCGCGGACACTTCAGGCACGCAGATGGCTGTCGCTTTGACGCCGGTCAGTACTACAACCAATACGCCTCTACCGACTCTATCGCCCACGCCGCGCCCGACATTTACTGCAACATCCATTCCAGGGCATGAGCAAGCCGCAATACAGATCCAGGCGCCTGGACCCATGTCGAAGGTGATCTCGCC
>JAXIPJ010000041.1:0-1939 GCA_045402985.1 Anaerolineales bacterium | reverse complement strand
TTCAATCAATAAGACGACTGAATTGGAAGATGTAAAAATAAATGTAAAGATGAAGCTTTCAGCACTATGGGTAGCTATGATGCTATTATACATATACGCTGACATACTTTCATTATTCAGGCCAGGTCAGTTAGAGGAAATGATAGAAGGACGAATGGGTCCTTTTCCAGTGACTCAAGGTTCGTTGTTGACAGCCTCAATATTGATGATGATTCCTGCTGTTATGGTTTTCCTATCCTTGGTTTTGAAGCCTGAGGCGAATCGATGGGTAAACATTATCTTGGGTGTACTATATACTCTTGTCAATATTAGTAATTTGATCGGGGAGACCTGGGTTTACTATATACTCTTCGGTCTTATAGAAATAGTGCTTACTTTACTGATTGTTCGGTGTGCATGGAGATGGCCTAAACAGGGAGCATGAATCGATGTCGATCTTTTTAAACTACTCAGATGCTGATTATAGATAACCATATGAAAGCGATTGTATACACAAAATACGGACCGCCGGATGTCCTTCAACTCAAAGAGGTGGAAAAACCTACTCCCAAGGACAATGAAGTACTGGTAAAAGTTCATGCGTCATCCGTAAATGCACTAGACTACCGGCGCTTCGAGGGAACATCGAGCCTAGGCCGCTTCATGGATGAGGTGGTTCTCAAAACAATCAATAAGGTGCTCGGCGCGGACATCGCAGGGCGGGTGGAGGCTGTTGGCGCGGCCGTAAAGCAGTTTCAGCCGGGAGATGAGGTATTTGGAGTATCTGCGGGAACCGTCGGTGGGTTTGCCGAGTATGCGTGTACTGCTGAAGATAATTTAGCACTGAAACCTGCCAATCTATCGTTTGAGGCCGCAGCAGCCGTCCCTGTAGCGGCATTGACCGCTCTGCAGGGTCTTCGCGATAAAGGAAAAATTCAATCTGGGCAAGAGGTTCTCATTAATGGTGCGTCTGGCGGTGTGGGCACATTTGCAGTGCAGATTGCCAAATCCTTTGGGGCTGACGTGACTGCAGTATGCAGCACGCGGAACCTGGACCTGGCGCGCTCCATTGGGGCAGATCACGTCATCGATTACACAAAAGAAGATTTCACCCAAAATGGACAGCATTATGACTTGATAGCTGCCGCTAACGGCTATCACCCGATTCTAGACTATAGGCGCGCATTAAATCCTAACGGGATTTATGTTGTGCTCGGTGGTTCCATAGCTCAAATTTTCGAGGGGATCCTTCTAGGGCCATTAGTATCGAAGCTCGGAAGTAGGAAGATGGGTTCCATGGGGATTGGGAAAATCAACCAGAAGGATTTGGTTTTTATAGGAGAGCTTCTTCAAGTGGGCAAAGTCGTACCTGCTATAGAGAGAAGTTACCCATTAAGTGCGGTTGCTGAAGCTGTCCGATATCTAGCAGCAGGACACGCCCAAGGAAAAGTAGTCATTACTGTGGAATAGAATAACTAACCCTGACATCCTTATGGAGGTGATTTAATTATGGAAGACATGCAGATAAAACTTTCAGCATTATGGGTGGTTCTCATGTTAACTTATCTTTTGGGGGATGTGCTGCGAATATTTAGCGGCGACTTTAAAGCGGGGGAAATAGGAGGTGTGCAAATAACTCAGAAAATGTGGTTAGGAATCGCAATCTTAATGGTAATTCCGATTGTTATGGTTTTCCTATCCCTGACGTTGAATTATCCTGTGAATCGCTGGGCAAACATCATTGTAGCCATATTCTTTTTTGGTTTTAATCTCATTGGTTTGCCTACATACCCTTCCGCTTATGATAAATTTTTGATCATTGTCGGACTGGTGTTTAATACACTAACTGTTTGGTATGCATGGAAGTGGGTCTAAACAGCAAGGTTACATATACGAGAAAATGACCCAATCATTCTAAGATGCACTATCCAAAAAACGGCCGTTAATTTACGGTCGTTTT
>JAXIPJ010000378.1:0-7671 GCA_045402985.1 Anaerolineales bacterium | reverse complement strand
TAACGAGATTCTTTTACCAGTAACTTCAGAATGCTCTTTCTGTAAATTGTCACTCAAATGCGCCTAAAGAAGTATAATTTATTTCATCTAAACTCAGTTGCGGAGGGAATACATGCCTCAAGTCATCTCAATCCATTCATTTCGTGGTGGCACCGGGAAGTCAAATACTACGGCGAATTTAGCGGCTATGCTGGCCTCTGAGGGTAAGCGAGTCTGTGTGATCGATACGGATATTCAATCCCCGGGTATTCATGTTTTATTTGGATTGGAGGGAGAAAATGTAACTTCGTCGCTCAATGATTTCCTGTGGAGTGGGCGCGCGATAGAAGAAGTTGCGATCGACGTGACACCCAACGTAGTAAGAGAAAAATCAGGGCAGATCTTTCTTGTCCCTTCCAGTATCAAGCCCGGAGAAATCTCGCGTGTCATGCGGGAGGGTTATGATGCCCGGCAATTGACTCAGGGATTAAAGGAATTGCTCACCAAATTGAAATTAGATTATCTGCTTATTGATACTCACCCCGGACTGGGACAAGAAACCCTCCTTTCATTGGTCATATCGAATACTCTTATTATTGTGCTCCGACCTGATCAACAGGATTACGAGGGGACAGGCATCACCGTGAGAATTGCCCAGGAATTAAAGGTTCCAAATATTCTTTTGATGGTCAACAAATCTCCCCGTAGTTTGAATCCAGAAGCCCTTGCCGCGCAGGTTCAGAAAGCTTATGGATGCAAGGTCATTGCTGTTCTGCCGCATTCTGATGAGATGATGGAATTAGCCAGTCGGGGTCTCTTTTCTCTTGAGCAACCATCCCATACGATCAGCGAAAAATATCGAGAAATCGCAGCTCAAATTGGATAACAGATTATTGCCGAACAAAGGCGCTCACCATGCCCAATGAATCCTCTTTCTTTGGTGGACAAAGCATATTGGATGGCATGCCATTACGCCGCGCCGGAACGATCCTGTACGCGATCGAAGGGCGGACCGCGCAACTGGTCGCTCAATCACGACAAGCTCTCGCCTCATACCTGACCGAGAAAACTGCCGCCGAAAAAGAACAGGCATTTCTCTCAGCCATAGCCCAGGGTCGGGACCTGCCCATACAGCCAACCATTCAAGATATAGAAAGATTTGCGCCCGAGTGGGCAACACTTGTTCCATCCGATGATACCCAACGTGCAGCGTTGGCCAAAAAGCTTGGCGAAAAATATCAGTTTCGGCGTCAGGATGTTCCCGCCCTGAGTCAGGCGCTTGGCCTCGATACCGATGGGGTGAAGCGGGCTTATGAGCGCTTGTTCCAAAAACCAGTTACTTCGATCTTTGCCTCTAGTATTCCTGTTTCAGAAAACATTCGCTGGCTATCGTCGCGTTTGGCAAACAGTCTCGAAAGAATGCCGCCCTTTTGGACGGCATTTTCTCTAACTCTGACCGAGACGGTGGGGGGCAGTATTCTTGCCTTACCGATCGCATTGGCTGGGGTGGGACCGCTGCCGGGTGTGATCCTTCTGGTACTCCTTGGGTTGGTGAATATTCTGACCATCATGGGCATTGTGGAAGCCATCACGCGCAATGGAAATATGCGTTATGGAACAGCCTATTTTGGCCGTCTTGTAGATGATTACCTGGGGAAACCTGGAAGCATTCTTTTGGTGCCTGTTTTTTTGATCCTGAGTGTTCTTCTATTGGTTGTCTACTATATAGGTATTTCAACTTCCTTGGCCGACATCACAGGGGTCAACCCGATGCTCTGGGCGGCTGTAGTTTTCCTGGTCGGAGCTTACTTCCTGCGCCGTGAATCGCTCAGTGCCACGGTTGCCTCGGCATTGGTGATAGGGACAATCAACATCCTGATCATTCTCATTCTCTCAGCGCTTGCCCTGCCCTTCATTCAAACCTCAAATCTCCAATATGTACATTTGCCGTTTGGGAATGGACAGGTTTCTAATCCAAAGATCTTTGATCTGGTCTTTGGCGTCGTCCTGGTTGCGTACTTTGGTCACACCTCCGTTGGAAGCGCTGCCAAGGTGGTGCTTCGTCGTGACCCAGGTGGAAGCTCCCTGATCTGGGGAAACATCGCCGCGATGATAACGGCAATTGCCCTTTATAGCCTGTGGGTACTCGCTGTCAATGGAGCGATTTCATCCGTGGAACTTGGCAGATTGACAGGAACGGCGTTGTCACCGTTGGCCGCCAAGATCGGTGGAATTGTTCCCTTGCTAGGAATTATTTATGTGATCCTGGCCATGGGAATGGGGTCTGTTCATTATTCGTATGGACTGTTCTATCAGGTGCGGGAGGTACTGCCATCAAAAGCAAAGCGCTCCATTCAGTTCATTGTCAGTCTCGCTCCCGTATTTCTGCTGTTCCTTGCAGTGGAATGGATGTTGTTCACGAAACGCGAGTCGTTCTCAGGGCTTCTTGGTTTCATGGGTGTATTTCTGATTCCGATTATAGGCGGGATCTTTCCCATGCTGATGCTGGCTGCCAGCCGCCGCAAAGGGGAATACACACCAAAAGTTGTCTTTGGTTTCCTGGGAAATTCTCTGGTAATAACAATAACTTATCTTATCTATCTCGGTAGCATGCTTGTGTATGGGATTTTTATTTGGGAGGACCCCGTCCAACGCATAACCGCGGTGGGTGTGAGTATTCTGATGTTGATCGTTACTGGGCTTGTGTGGCGCCAGGGCGCATTCACTTCACGCGTGGTCATGGAGCTAAAGGTAGATGCATCGGATATAGATGAGCGCGCGACATTGATCCTGGTGGATGCGGGAAAACCATTGGTCGGAACGTTCAAACTGATGTATGCAAATGGAGAACGTTCCATGAGCGGGAGTGAAGTCGAAGTTCCATCCTATAAACAGCTAAAAAACATACTGGTCGAATTTTCAACTCCTGCCTCCAGGGAAATAAAAGTCTGGCTGCATCGTGTTACTCCGGAAGGGAATAGTGAAGCGATACATGCGGAGTTGTGTATCAAGGATGGCAGCTTGGATAAGACGATCGGGCTGGATTCGAATCTGGGCCAGGTTCTTGTGCCGCTGAGATCAGCGGTCAACAGGCTTGAGATCGCACTACTGTAGATATATAGGAATGAATATGGCAAATAGAAGAGGTTCGTCCGGAATTTTATTGTTCAAGACATTGTTGACTACACTGACATTGCTGGTGATCCTGACAGGCTGCGCTGGCAGTGCACCAACGCAGCCACCCACGGTCGTACCCACTCAAACGGTGGAAATCCCCATGGAGGCCGCGCCGGCTCGAGGTCAGGGTGGAACCGTGAAGCTGCTGTACTTCCAGGCGCCAACGATCGTCAACCCGCATCTCTCACCCGGGACCAAGGACTTGTCTGCAAGTCGCATCACCTATGAACCACTGGCCAGTTTTGATAAAGATTCCAAACTCATTCCTTTCCTGGCTGCGGAAACTCCAAGCCTCGAAAATGGACAGGTCGCCGCGGACGGTACATCCGTAACCTGGAAGCTGAGGCAGGACATCCGATGGGCAGATGGCGAACCATTCACGGCTGATGATGTGTTGTTTACCTATCAATACATCATGAATCCTGATGTGAAATCCTCCAGTGCGGGTTCCTACAGCGAAGTGAAAAGCGTCGAAGTTCTGGACGACTACACCATCAAAGTGAACTTCAAACAGCCGACAGCTGCATGGTACGCACCCTTTGTCGGCCCATTCGGCATGATCATTCCGCACCATGTCTTTGAAGACTATAACGGTGCGAACTTTGCAGATGCACCTGCCAATCTTCAAGCGATCGGCACAGGCCCGTATTTTGTATCGGAGTATCGCAAGGAGGATGTTTTGATCATCGGCGGCAATGCCGTCAGCACGGTCAAGATCATTTATGAGATCAATCGGTACTACCGCGATCCGGATAAACCCTTTTTTAGCAAGGTGGAATTGCAGGGCGGTGGTGACCTCAACCTGGCCGGGCAGGCCAGCAAGGAAGGGGCCGTGGATTTTTCCTGGAACCTTGCACTGCCCGAGGAAACACTGGTTGACATTGAATCAGAGGGTAGGATGAAAGTGGTCGCTCCAGCCTCCTCGTTTGTCGAACGCATCATGATCAATTTTACGGATCCAAATCAGGAAACCGCCGATGGAGAACGATCGAGCCTGCAATTTCCTCATCCGTTTCTCTCCGACCTGAAGGTTCGGCAGGCGATCTCTATGGCAATTAATCGTGAAGCAATAGCCGCGCCTTACGGCAGAGGTGGAAAACTGACAACCAACATCCTTGCCGAGCCGACCCTCTATGCTTCATCCAATAACACCTTTGAATACAACCCGCAAAGAGCCGCGGCACTATTGGATGAAGCCGGCTGGATGGATAGCAATGGAGATGGCGTTCGCGAAAAGGACGGCGTGGAATTACGTCTTGTGTTCCAGACATCGATCCAGGCGCTTCGCCAGGCAGCCCAGGAACAGGTCAAGCAGGATCTGGAGGCGGTTGGTTTCGCGGTTGAATTGAAACAGATTGATGCAAGCATCTTCCTGGGTCCACCTAAAGACACGACCGATACCCGGCGCCAGTTCTATGCCGATTTCGAAGAGTTCGCCTTTAGTAACAAAAGCCCCGACCCAACCGCCTACATGGCGGGGTGGTTGTGTGATAAAGCCGCTCAGAAAGAAAACGATTGGTCGCTCCCCAATTGGTCGCGTTATTGCAACCCCGAATTTGATGCCCTGTTCAACGAAGCGGCCGAGGAATTGGACCCTGACAGGCGCACAGAGTTGTTCGTCAAGATGAATGAATTGCTTATTCAGGATGTTGCCGTCATCCCACTGGTCAGCACGACCCAGCCTATGGCTTTCAATGTGGACTTAAAGGGTTATGACCTGACCTTATGGGATGTGGAAGTCTGGAAGATCGCAGATTGGTACAAGTAGACATCTACATATGCGTTTTGTTCAAGTGTCCTGCTTCCTTGATATTCGAGTCTGAGGCAGCAACCCAGCGAGATCATGACACAAGATAAACGTTCGGTAGACAAAGTCAAACACAGATTTGAATGGCTCGGTCGCCTCCAGCCATTCAAATACTTCCTGTATTTGCGACGAAGACTCAAGATCGGACCCAAATTAAGGATCGGATTCGGGATCCTGATCATTTTGATGCTGGTGGGATATGGCGGGGGGATCGTCGCAGGCAACAGAGCCACCGAGGAGATCAATCGAACCACGAATCTACGCGCGCCACTGGCAATGGCATCAGGACAGGCTCAGTCCAACTGGCTAAAAATGGAAGCAAATGTGCAGGCGTATCTCGCGCTGGGGGATGAGAGCTATCGCGTCGACTACGAAATTGTGCAAAAGGAATTTGAAGGGAATATTGTTGAGCTGGAAAGCATCCTGACCGAATCCCAGGACTTGGAATCGGCAGAGGTCAGCGAACTGTCGAAGACGCTGTCGGAGATCCGTCAGCATCATGAGGCGTGGAGCGAACTTGTCCCCCAATTATTTGAGCTGCGGGATGACCAGCTGCGACGCGAACCTGCACTGCATATCCTGATCGTGGACGCGGCGCCCTATATCAACACCATCATCGTCGATACAACCACGATCATCAATACCCAGAAACAACAACCGCCAACGGTTGAGAATCAGAAACTGATCAGTACCATGTATGAGTTTCAGTCATCCTTTTATGCGATGATGGCGGGCCTGCGTGGTTATGTGACGACCGGGCGTCCTGGTTTTAAATTCGAATACCAGGCGAACGAGGATGTCAACGATCAGGCATGGAAGACCATTCAGTCGAAGAAGGATCTTCTGACGTCAAGTCAGGTCGATGGGCTGGGCAAGATCGAATCGGCCCGCGAATCATTCCTGCTCCAGCCGGCGCGGATGTTCGATGCGGTGGAGGGACCCAATGCCCGTATGGACCTGCTTTTGTTTCGCACGGAGGCTGTTCCCTTGACGGATCGAATGCTCGACCTGCTGGAAAAGGAAGCCAGGTTTCAACAGCAATTACTTCAGTCTGAGTTGAATACCGGTCGGGAGCAGCTTGCGACTGCGCAACTCATCACTATTGCCAGTGCCATCATTGTCATTTTGGCCGGGCTGCTGCTCGCGTTCGCGATTGCCAGCGACATCGCACGTCCCATTTTACGATTGACCGACACCGCCCAACAGATTCAGGCAGGTGACCTGGCTGCCCAGGCCGAGGTCACCACCGAGGATGAAATTGGCATCCTTGGCAACGCTTTTAATGCGATGACATCCAAATTACGTGAGACTCTGCAATCTTTATTGGACTATCTGGAACAGGTCAAAGTAGTGATGGGCGCCGCCGCTGCTGTTGAAGAGAACAGATTTGAGGTTTCAACATTGGATCAACTTGCCAAACGGGATGATGCCCTTGGGCAGTTGGCGCGTGTCTTCCAGAAAATGGCGGTTGAAGTCCGTCTGCGCGAGCAGAAATTAAAACAGCAGGTAACCGAATTAAAGATCGCACTTGATGAGTCGCGTCAGAAAAAGAAGGTTGCCGAGATTACAGATTCACAATACTTCAAGGATTTGCAAAGCGAAGCAGACGCATTGAGAAATATTATTTCTGGTGATTCAGATAATATAGATTAGACTTGAGTGGAGGTGGACATACTTGAAAAGATAACGTGTCCATGTTGGAGTGTATTGTTAAGACAAACTTTTAGAGCTACTTGCTTCTATATAGCAAACACAAAAAAATACGTTCAATTGTGGTTTCTTGGGGCTGAGCACTAGGCTACGTTGTAGCGAGAGTCGAGTTGAATGCTTTTGCTCCAGGATGATAAAGCAATCGCTTGTTACTCAGCGGTTTGTATCAATCTATTTCCTTTTGTAAACAGGGATTTTCATAAGTCATTTAAGTCCGGCTAAAATACAAATCCATATAAAACCTTGCATCACATACCCACAACTTGCTTGATTTCCTTCTCCTTCAGCACGTGTAAAATCTCCTTGGAAATACCTTTGACAAATTGATCAACAGGATGGTCTAGGTGGGATAATCCAGAACTCCCTACCTCAAATTCAACAAATGCCCATGGTTCTCCAGCCATTCGATCTTCTGTTCATAATCAGGCATGATCACCCCAACTCTGCCCCAAAACTTTTTCGAGTGATTCCTGACTTGCCAATGCACCAACTCATGCACGACCACATAATCAATAACTGGTACAGGAGCCATGACCAGACGCCAGGCAAAGCTGAGTGTGCCGCTCGCACTACATGAGCCCCAACGCCTACGCGCCGAGGTAATCTTGATTTGTGTATATTGGCATCCGTGCTTCGTCGCATACCATTGGACCCGCCCGGCTATTACTTGAAGGGCCTGTTTTCGATACCACTTCTCAAAAACAGCAGGAGCTTTGTGAACTGCCGCCTTGGCAAGACGAAAATCACCATTCAAGAAAAGGATGGGTTTCTTTTCATCCATGATTTGAAGTTTATGAATCTGTCCGAGAAACCAGAACCCCTCCCCATTGACATATTCCTTCGGCACAAACGGTGGATAGTAAAATTTGACCTCAGCCCGTTTCTTCAATATCCACTTCTCTTTATGTTTTATGAACTCGTTAATCGTTTCTTCTTTGGCACGCATCGGTGCGCGGACGATCAAACTTCCATCGCGTTCGACGATCAGCGCGATGGTT
>JAXIPJ010000434.1:0-1707 GCA_045402985.1 Anaerolineales bacterium | reverse complement strand
CGGGAGTTGCCCTCTGCCTTGAACTCGGGCTTCCATTCATTTAACCAACTCATCACCAGCCGCTTCTGCGAAACGCTCTCGAGAATCTCGCCCGAGTCCATGAGGCTTCCGTCAGCATACATTCTCCACGTGGAGCCGACCTTCCATTCGCTCTCGACGCTCATTCCGAACCGATACTGCTTTATTATATCGGGCGTTGTTAGTGCATGCCACAGCTTCTCGGGTGTTGTGCGGATGTAGGTAACGTAAACAAATTTCGAGCCAGACATGGGATTTCTCCTAAGTTTGCGATTCGCTTCGTGGGGGATGGACGCGCCACACGGGACCTAACGCTTTGTTGGCTGGCTTTTTGTTTTGAAATATATCAACTTCCGGTTGTGATTGCGCCTGCACGCTCGTACGTCACGAAAATGACGCCAGTGGAGGTGACTATGCTTTCCGTCACCTTGAACGCCGCCGGGATCGTGCCATCGGCAAACAAACGTTTTCCAGCGCCCAACGTGATCGGATAGATCATCAGCCAGAACGCATCGACCAAATCATGCTTGATCAGCGTCTGAAGCAGATTACCACTTCCCCAAACGTGCAAATCCGGCCCTTGCTCTTGCTTGAGCTTGGCGACTTTTTCTGGGATATCTCTGTTCAAAAACACCGACGGCTGCCATTTGCTGGACGTCCTGGTATTCGAGACGATGTACTTGGTCGCCGTGTTGACGCCGGGCCATTCGTCCGCATGTTTTGGCCAGAACGGTTCCCAAATATCAAAGGTCTTGCGCCCTAACAACAGGTCAAACGGCATGTTCATCTGCTTTCTCAGGGCTGTTCCACCAATCTCATCGGAATAAGGACTTATCCAGCCGCCATACGCGAAGCCGCCGCTGGGATCTTCTTCTGGCCCGCCTGGGGCTTGTATGACACCATCAATGGAGATATGTTCAAGCACAGTAAGTTTTCTCATGGGAATTCTCCTTTATTGGATAATAGAACGTATTTTCTATTGTGTCAAGACGAGAATGCCACTTTTTTCGAACCGCCCAACTATGGGTTATACAGCATTATAGAAGCACCTCAACAAAAACACAACAACTGCTACTCACTTTCAGCGACCTCTATGCAACGACTAATGGATGTGATCTGCGATGGCCTTACCATTGTTTCCAGAGAAGGATGAGGGCACGATTCACAATGGAAGTCGAGGCAAAAATGATCGCCAAAAGAGGATGCCCAGTGTAGAACAGTGAGGCCGCTGCGGACAGGAATAGGATCAACGAAAGAAGATTGCCACTGATATTCCCCAGTCGATGCGCTGCCCTTGGCGCAAGGAACATCCCCCACGCCACTGCTGTGAGAACGGGCAGACCCAACCCGAGCAGCCATTTTGCCACCAGGCTTTTTTCTCCATAAAATCCCCAGTAGCCGAATGCCGCGAGCATGGCGAGTTCGAGAAGGAACGCGAGCGCGGCATTCATGAATTTGAGAGTCTCAGTCATTTGACAGGCTGGTAGATAAGAGCAAGGGATCCGAAACTCAGCGCTTTGCTTTCGACAAGCTTCAGCGTCGTTGGAGGTGTCCCGTCAGGGAAGAACCGTCTTCCCCTTCCCATGATGAAGGGCTGGACCAGGAACCGATACTCATCGATCAGACCCGTTCCCATCAGCGATTGGACCAGGGTCCCACTGCCATCGAGGATGATATCCTTGCCCGGCT
>JAXIPJ010000297.1:0-24807 GCA_045402985.1 Anaerolineales bacterium | reverse complement strand
GGTATAGCCTCCGAGAGCCGCTGTCTCGGCGAGTGAGGAGAGCACATCCAGCACTGCAAGTGCTCTGGCGATTTGAAGCAACTTGAACGCAGATTTTCCGATGACCGCGCAAGTTTCCTTGAACAGGCGCAGTTCGATCTCACGGATGCGCTCTTCTGCGTTCAAAACCAGCGTCTCGTACTCTTTCATTTCGGGTGTGATGAATCGCTCTGCATTGACGAGCGTTTGCTTGCGGATGTAATTTTCAGGTGCCCTATCTGCTGCGCCGCGTGAGATCTCAATGTAGTAGCCGAAGACTTTGTTATAGCCAACTTTCAACGTCTTAATGCTTGTTCGTTCGCGTTCTACAGCTTCAAGGTTCGCGATCCAATCGCGTGCATGTTTGGATGCTTCAATAACCGAATCGAGTTCCTGCGAGTATCCCGCTCTGATGATGCCGGTATTTTGTAAAGTGGAGGGCGGATCATCATCGACCGAAGATTGTAGCAATGACAATTCATCGTTTGCCAATTCAAGTTTTGGTAATTCGGAGGTTTGTTCCTGTCCAATGATACTGACAATATTGGGTAGTCGCGAAAGTGTTTCTCGCATAGCTACCAGGTCGCGTGGCTGGGCATATCCTGCTAACACTCGGTTAACCAATCTTTCTAGGTCTGCGAGTGGCTTAAGCGCAGCACGGAGTTCTGCGCGTTTCATTCCATCATCGAAAAAGTATTGGACGCCTATCTGTCTGCGTTGGATCCGTTCGACGTTGAGTAATGGCTGGCTGACCCATTGATGGATCATGCGTTTGCCCATCGGCGTAACGGTTTGATCAAGCGTGCCAAGCAGTGACCCCTTGCGTTCGCCCCGCAGTGTTTCATCCAACTCAAGGTTGCGACGCGTGGCGGCATCCAGTGTCATGAACTCATTGATACTGTAAGACCGCAAACTGGTAAGTAGAGTGAGGGAGTCTGGTTGTGTATCTTTCAGATATTGAATGATCGCGCCTGCTGCACGTATCGAAAGGCCGTGACCTTTGATCCCAAATCCTTGTAATGTTGAGGTTTTGAAATGTGAAAGGAGCGTTTCTTCACACTTCCCCGGTTCAAATCTCCACGAGGGATAAGATGTTTTATGGCCTTGAATCCCGTCGTTCAGAACTTGGTTGTCGGGGTACAAAATTTCCGCAGGATGTAAGCGCGTCAGTTCGGCGCGCAAAGCCTCCAATGGAAGTTCGGTAACGGCGAATTCTCCAGTAGTGATATCGGCATATGAAACGGAAGCAGTCGTGCTGAGCGGAGACGAACTGACGCGCTTACATCCTGCCGAGATCCTGTTCCCCGATAATCAGAATTTGAACGACAATATCCTCGGGCATCAAACTCCCTACCCAGCCTGGAGGTTCGAACCCGGCAAATGCGAAGAGACTTTGCTGGCACATTTCAAAGCCTCCTCACTGGCAGGCTTCGGACTCAAAAGTCACAGTCTTTCCGTGCGTACGGCGGGCGCGATTATTCAGTATCTCAAAGATACCCAACCAGATTCGCTGGCTTTGCTCACCAGCCTGCGATCTTATAGCATCAATGAATTCATGACCCTCGACGCGGCGACACGTCGCAATCTCGAATTGGATGAAACCTTACGCGGCCAACGCAAGGGCTCCCTATTGGGAACGCTCGACCAGGCAGTGACGCCTATGGGCAAGCGCCTCATGCATCAATGGGTCAGCCAGCCATTGCTAGACGTGGAAAAGATAGAACACCGTCAAAATGGTGTGCAAACTTTTTTTGATAATGGCATGCAGCGCGCCGAACTGCGCGCTGCGCTGAAATCGATCGCGGATCTGGAGAGGCTTGTCAATCGCGTGATGGCGGGTCTGGCGCAACCGCGCGATCTTGTGGCAATGAGGGATACACTGGCGCGACTGCCAGCCATCGCGGAAATTATTGAGCAGCCGCAAGCGCGGCACCTCCCAAAAATTGAATTATCAAATAGTGAGCTATCCCTGCTTCAATCCGCTATTGACGAAGACCCGCCCTCCACTTTGCAAAACACAGGCATCATCCACCCAGGCTATTCACAGGAACTGGATTCTGTCATTGAGGCGTCGAAGCACGCGCGCGATTGGATCGCGAATCTCGAAGGCGTGGAGCGTGAAAAGACAGGCATCAAGACTCTCAAAGTTGGCTACAACAAAGTCTTTGGTTATTACATCGAGATCTCACGCGGGGCGGCAGACAAAGCCCCAGAAAGTTATATTCGCAAGCAAACACTCGTCAACGCAGAGCGATTCATTACACCGGAAATGAAGGAGTATGAGACGCTGGTGCTGAATGCCGAAGACCGCATACGCGAGATCGAATTGCGCCTCTTCAAGGAAGTTTGCGCCGTATTATCGAAATCTGTGTATCAGTTACTGAAAACAGCGCGGGCCATCGCTGAATTGGATGTGCTGGCAGCTCTAGCGGAGGTGGCGGCCCTCGGAGGCTATACCCGGCCCCAAGTCCATGAAGGACGCGAGTTGGAGGTCCACGATGGGCGGCATCCAGTTGTGGAACAGAGTCTGCATGCGGCTTCTTCCACGAATCGCTCAGGTCGTTATATCCCCAATGATGTCATCTTTGAAAAGGGTGAAATCGTGCGCGTCATCACCGGCCCGAATATGGCGGGCAAATCCACGTATCTGCGGCAGGCTGCGTTGATCGTGTTGATGGCGCAAATGGGATCTTTCGTTCCAGCCGACTCGGCAAAGATCGGACTCGTGGATCGCATCTTCACCCGCATCGGCGCGCAGGATGAGATCCACGCGGGGCAATCCACGTTCATGGTGGAGATGCTTGAAACCGCGAATATTTTGCATCATGCAACCACACGCTCTCTTTTGATCCTGGATGAGATCGGGCGCGGCACTTCGACATACGACGGCGTTTCAATCGCGTGGGCGGTGATCGAGTATATTCATAACCATCCGCACTTGCGCGCAAAGACTTTATTTGCGACACATTATCATGAATTGACTCAACTTGCGGAATTATTACCTGGCATTCGCAATTACAACGTGGCTGTGAGTGAAGGGGACGGGAAAGTAGTTTTTTTGCATAAGATCGTTCCGGGTGGCGCGGACCGCTCGTACGGAATCCATGTTGGTCAACTGGCTGGTTTGCCCGCACCGGTCATCCAGCGCGCAAGTGAGATCATGGCTGAACTCGAAAAGACCTCTGGCCGCGCCGTCAAAATTAATCCGCAGGCCGCGCAGCAAGCCGCGTTATTCCCAGAAACAAGCCCGCTACTTGACGAACTAAAATCAACCGACGTGAATTCGCTCTCCCCCATTGAAGCCCTGAACAAGTTGTTCGAGTGGCAGAAGAAGTTTACGAAGTAATAGAAAGGACGGAAAGGTTTCGCATTTCCCACAAATCCACTGTGATTAATAATAACCATCTGCGCACTAGCAATATTGGAGAAAAGGCAGTTCTGATTCTTGTGCATCTCTACTTCGTCGTAGCCATAATCATCAACCTGCTTCCATTCTTTGACAACGACAACTCCCTGATGGATTTCGGCTCCTTCTACGCTTCGGGGCTAAAAGCTGACAACGGAGAAAATCCATACGACCCCAATTCAGAATATATCTTTGACATAAATTTTTCGAGAGTTGGCGCGGGTGGGAAAATGATGAATCTGAATCCGCCCATTTCAGTGGTTGCCTTTCGTATATTGTCATATTTCGACCCCAATCAATCCTTAATTATTTGGCAGGTAGTGTCGGCGATTCTTTATGCCAGCACGGTCATCACGTTGGGGTGGGTTTACAAACTGAATATCACTCCCACAAAAATCATCTGGGCTTTCACTCTGGCGGCCTTTTGGCACACACTCGTGCTGGGACAGATCTACGTCCTGCTGCTTTTATTCACTGCGCTTGGCTGGATTTTCCTCCAAAAAGGAAAATATATCCCGGCGGGAATCGCAATCGGACTGGTAGTAGCCATCAAACCAAACTTTGTGATCTGGCCAATTTTCCTCCTCGCTTCCGGTTACTATATCACTTTTCTCGCATCAGCAGTGAGCAGTCTTGTTGTCAGCCTGATCCCCATCATTTTTTATGGACCTACGATCTATTTTCAATGGATGGAAGCCTCAACCTTGCGCCTTGAGACTCTTATTATGCCGGGAAATAATTCCATTGTAGGCTTAACTGCCCGGTTTCAAAACCTGAATATCGGCATTGCATTAAGTGTTATTGCCGTCGCGGCTTTATTGATTTTTTCGAAGTTGAAAACATCAAATAACGTGGAACATTCCGAACGGATTTCCGCGCTTGGGATCCTTGCATCCCTCCTCGCTTCACCCATCTCCTGGACTGGATACACGATTCTTCTGCTCCCCATTTTCTTTAGCCTGAAAAAATGGACATTCCCCGTGACGATCAGCGCTGCTATCCTTTCCATCCCCTTCGCAATTGTACTTCAACTGTTTCAAACGTCATTTGTAAATTTTGTACTTTTTGGCTGGCTTTATGGCTGGGCAATACTTTTGCTGCTATTAGGAAGCATCCTGAATGTCAGTAGTAATAAAAATCATCATAATGAGAATCATCCAGACGAACTGATCCACCTCAAGCAGGAAACTATAAGTTAAATTTCCAATCAGGATATAGAGAAAAGCCAGAAAGGGGAAAAAATAAAGCCATGACTTGTTCCTGATCGCCTGACGAAAACTTCGCACACCGTACGAGAGATAGATGAATATGAAGATCAACAGACCAACCATACCCATATTCAACAGGATATCAAAAAAACCGTTGTCAGCAAAATAGACCTGATACGGCCATCTGTGGCGGATCTGGATCAGAATGCGAAAACTCTTTAGCATCCACAGTGCCCCAAACCCAAAACCAAATAACGGTTTCTGCAAATAGTAATTTTGGAACAGGTCCAACCAAAGAGGTATCCGCCCAGTGAGGTTTGAGGAACGCCCAAGAAGCCCAAAGAAGAAATCTGTATTGGTGATAAAAACAAGAAAGCCTGTCAGCAGGAGAGCTACCGATCCGTAATAATGCCAGCGTTTAATTCGCTGATGAAACTTTAGCCAGATCACTATCAAACCTACGACAAACTGCATAACGAGGAAAACGATTATCCCTGTTGCCGAGCGGCTGCCAAAGACCATCAGAGCAGACAAAATATAGAAAAAAGCAAATACCACTTTGTTTATCCATTTTGACTTGTCATCCAACAAAAAGCGGAATAGGAAGATCATATTGAAAAAGGCAAAAATATTGCCTGTATGGTTTCGATGCCAGAACATACCCGTCCATGAGCCGACGAAGGGTTCATTCTGCATGACGCCGACGAACGGAAAGAGTTGAACGATTAAGATGCTAAGTACGGAACAAATCGCGCCGATCCAAGTAAGCACATCAATGGCGCCGCGTCTTCCGTATCGTACAGCAATATAGGAACCTACAATGGTTGAAAAGAACAGGAAGAAAAGTTTATTCAAAGTCGCGGGGAAATATATTGTCCACAACAAAGATATCAGCGCATAGGCCAAAAATGCGATCAATATCTTATTGTTTTTCCATACTTCAAAATATATTGGGAATAATTGTCTTTTCCACAACAAGAATACGATCAGAATGACTGTAATAATCCCGAAAAAAATATAATCCAATTCATTGGTTGAAAAATTCTCCACTTCCGAGAACTGCCGAAAGCGGATGAAGGAATTTACGTTTACCAATACGAACGCAAGAAAAATTACCAGGGCATCAAGCGCATCGAGCAACAACGAATGTCTTCTTTTTAACTCCATAGTCATCTGTAGTACCTCAATATGACCCTCTCCCAATCAATACGACCCAAATCGTACGAATGATGATCTGCAGATCAAGCCAGATCGAATAATTCTGAATGTAATACAAATCATCTTCCGTGTGCAGGTGCATAGGCCTGTCGCTGCGGCCGCTGACCTGCCACCAGCCCGTTAGACCAGGCGGAATGGCAAAGCGCTTGCGTTGCCAAGGCTGATATTTCTCGACAAGATATGGGATCTCCGGGCGAGGTCCCACAAGACTCATGGTCCCGGCGATGACGTTGAAAAGCTGCGGGAGTTCATCAAGGCTGAGGCGGCGAAGTAGACGTCCCACACGCGTGACACGAGGATCATCCCTGGTTTTGTGGATCAGATTCCCATCCGCATCACGCTTCTCCACCTGACCTTGTAACTGCTCCGCGTTTTTAACCATCGTCCTGAATTTGAGCATTTCAAACAAGCGCCCGTTCTCCCCCACTCTTTTCTGGCGAAACAGAACGGGGACACCATCTTCGAGAAAAACCATCAGAGCTGATAAAGCAATTAAAGGCAGTGCAAGCAACAGGGCGAAAAGACCGAGAAAAAGATCGAAGGCACGTTTGATCAAACGTTGATAATCGTCGATTGCAGAGGCGCGCAAATCCAGCATAGGGATTCCCGCGAAATTTTCGATGTCGGTTCGATACAATGCAAGGTCAAAAAAACCAAGGGCAACCCAAACTCCAACAGGCAGCCCTTCAAGATATTGAACGATCTCAGACATTTTGTTATAAGCCGAATATGGAAGCGCGATGACGACATCTGTTACCTGATGACGGTGAGTGATTGTTTTTAATTCATCAACACCGCCCAAAGGTAAAACTCCGTTGTGGTCGCCATATCCATCATCAACAAACCCTGCCAGAGTCAGATTCTCTGCGACTGCATTTTGTATTTGTTGACCAACGCTCTGTCCCAGTGGACCCATTCCCACCACCAGAAGACGCCGCGAAATAGGTAAAGATTCGCGGTGTGCGCGAAAATAAACTCTTGCCAGCAAGCGCCAAAGAAGACAAACAAGAAACGTGCTCATCACAAACAGGACGAACAACGCGCGCGAAACATCACGAAACGAAAAATACAATATCCCCGCTGTAGAGATTGAAGCAATGACAGTGGCAAGCATTAAAGCCGCAAATTCATCTGCCGCGCGTAGGAATTTTCTCCCATCGTAAATTGACAGGGACGAAAATACAATAACCCAAATCAATGGAAATAAAACGTACAATTGAAGCGGAACAGCAGGTGAGTCTACGGTTTTTACAAATGCCAGGGAGTTCATGAATGGGCGAATCGTCGCAGAAAACCACAAGCATAAAAGAGCGCTCACGCCATCCAGCAATATTGAAAATATCGCGAAGTTTACCGAGAATCGCCTGAGCATTTTTCAATCAATCCTTTAATAATCCCAAAAGATCCGCAACCGCCAATGCAATAAAGCGCGGGTTGTGATAAAGATATCTCTTCCATAATCGGCGGGGCTCGGTAAAAAGACGGAACAACCACTCTAGACCGGCCTTTTGCATCCACGTGGGCGCCTGTGGTTTTACGCCCGAGTGAAAGTCAAACGCCGCACCCACTCCAAGCATTACGGCATTCACTTTGCCGCGATGCTCTGCCATCCAAATTTCCTGCTTCGGACATCCTAGCCCTACAAAAAGAATCCGCGCACTGGAACTATTGACCTGCTCGATGACGGCTGTATCTTCTTCTGGACTCATCGTACGAAAAGGTGGACTAAAAGAAAAAGCAATGTCCAGATTTTCATACCGGGCCTGTATCCGTTCAATGAGCGACTCCAATACTTCAGGAGCACCCCCATAAAAGCCTACTGGGATGCCATCGTGCGCGGCGGACTCTAAAACATACAACATGAGTGTTGGTCCGTAGACACGCGGCTGGTTTAATCGTCCTTTCAATCTTAGCATCCAGACCAATGGCATTCCGTCTGGCACAGCCAGATCGGCGTTATTAACTAAAGTGCGAAATTCAACAGAGTCATGCGCCTCCATCAACATGTGAACATTCACGACGCAGACGTAACGGCTATCCCGTCGGTTTGACCAATCCACGACGATGTCGGTTGCGTCAGAATAGGTAGTCGAATCCACACGAGCGCCAACGACAAACATCATTTCGAGTTTATTAACCTTTCATATACCTCAACTAAAGTTTTGTAACACTGATCCTGTGTAAACCGCTCCTTATAAGTAGTTAGACCATTCCTGCCCATTGCGCTCGCCTCAACGGGGTGATCCCACATCCATCTCGCCTTATCCGCCAAGTCAAGTGCGTTACCTGGTTCGAATAATAACCCTGTTTGTTTATCAGAAACCAATTCTGGTATTACTCCAATATTTGATGCCACCACAGGGACCTCTCTTGAAAAAGCCTCAATGATAACCATCCCAAATGTCTCATAATATCCTTCCGATGGCATGACCAAAAAACGGGCATTTCCAATCAAATCCGATAATGCATATTGCTCCATGCGCCCTACAAATTCTATATTATCCATATTATGTTGTTTTACAAATCCCCTTGCAGCTGCCTCGAGGCGACCATTTCCTCGTATCTTTAACGGGAATTCCAAATGCCGCCACGCTTCAAGTAGAGTATATACACCCTTTTCAGGATCGAGACGTCCAACAAATACTGCGTAATCTGATGTCTTTTTAGCAAAATCAGTTTGGGATTCCTCCTGAACAAAATGAGGCATCACAACGATCTTATCAGATGGCAATCCGGCCCTCACGAACAGATCCCGGTAAAAATCGGTTGAACACAAAAATGTATTAACCTTTGTTTGCCATGTTCTCATCCAACGATGAACTGTCAACATTGACGCGACAACCGCCGTATGCAAGCGCGAGTCATGATAGCAGGCATGCAGAATGCCCGGCCAGGGAAAATCCCTGCCAAGACAATCAAGGCATAGTTTTCCTTCCCGATAGAAACTGGCCGCAGGACACATCAATCGTTGATTATCAAGTGTCTGTACGACAGGAATTCCGAGATCTTGACAAGCATAATATGCGGCAGGGGAAATTAAAGGAAACGTGTTATGAAAATGCACGATTGCAGGCTTTGTTGTTTCAAGAAATTTCTTTATTTTTTGATAACTGGAATGCGACCAAATAGTATTCAAAGCCACAGATGCCTTATTCATGGATGCGATTTTTTTATTATCTTCAAGATACTTAATTACTTCATGGCCCCGTGAGCGAAGGAGCGCCACTTCTGCATGGAAAACGCTATCCTCCCCGCCAGACCCAGTGTAATAATTGTGCACCTTTAGGATTCGCACTCTTATTCCAATTATATTCCCAGAGCTTTTCGTACTGCGGCAGACAACCCTTTTCTCTCGACAGATCGAGAGAAAAATTCTTTTTCATTTTGAACAAATCCTACATCCCCCTGACGTAGAAACAGCAGGTCAAAGTAACCAAATTCACTGATTATTTGATAAGCAACGGCATCAAGAAACCGGAATGGCTCGCTAACAGGAAAGTTACAGAAGTAATTTCCAAAGTTATCATAAGCAATAACGATTGAATATTCGGCCTTTGCAAGAGACTCAACAACGCACAAAAAATCATCCACGTAATCGGTGTTTTCAAACACATCGCATTCCATGAGAATTATCGGTAAACTAACATTGATACTTTTCTGGGCTCCTTTTAAGATATCAAAATCACTGCCATCGGTATCCAACTTCAGGAAGTTGAAATTTTCAAACTGTGGGTGTTCAGCCAAGATTTCATCCAAAGTTTTTTTTGTAATGGCAAATCCGTTCTTATCCTCCAACACCCTGGCTGTTCCTCCAGCTGACTCTATCCGTACGTAGGTCTGTTTTTCTTCCCCAGAATAACAAAACGCCTCTACAAGCAAGAATCCCTCCAGATTACTCGTATTCTTCTTAAGATATGGCACGAATTCAGGGTTAGCCTCAACACCTAGGAATCGATCAGCGCGCGCTCCGCTGCTACAAGCCAGAATTGTATCTCCTATATTAGCGCCTACATCCACCATCAACAGCGTGTGATCGCGAACCCGTAAGTAATCGGCTATGCGCGTCGGCAACGTGTCGTACAGCGGAAAATCTATTATGGAAATGGGTAATTTGTGAGAAACGGGCAATACCAATCGTTTCCCGCGAATTTCCATCGAATAGAGAGGATCACCCAGCAAAATTAAGAATCGTCGGACCAACTCCAAAACCAGCCTGATCACTTTCCTTTCTTGTCTACCAGCCCTTTCATACATAGATAATACTACCTTGAATAGAAATGTCATAGCAATTTGCCTTTTCAATATTGGGTGAATTGCCTTCCAGTTAAACGATGATAATCCTGCTCCAGCAAGGATCGACGTCTGATATTCAAAAGGCTGGAAAGGGCCGACGCAAAAGCGGGAAAACTAAGCGCTTTTAGAATAACTTCCGGGATGGTTCTTAGGGACAATATATGAAGTGAAATTCCGTTTGATGATAATTTGACATTAAATTTATTTGCTATCAACTTCAATGACTCTCTAGAATAAAATGAAACATGTTGTCCAGTGTCGAGCGAAAAATACCACCAATCATCCGGTACAACTCTCCAACGCGGTAAGCATCTGGTCGAAAAAATCAAGATGTCCGAATAACGAAACATATCTTCGATCGCTTCGAGTGGTTGTGGCAAGTGTTCAAATACTTCAAATGCAGTTAACAAGGAAAACTTATTATCTTGGGAGGCTTGAAATCCTGCCGCAAATTGATTCGAAGCATATTTATCATGCCAGTAAAAATCGAATCCCTTGTCGCGCATCATTCTAACAAACATACCGTTCCCACCACCGTAATCCAAATAAGGTCCTTTAGAGTCACTAAACATTGGTATAAGGGCTGAACAAAGCCTAGAAAGTTTTATATTCCGACCTATTAATCCTATATCGCTTTGGGCAATTGCCGAAGAATACGCTTCTTCCAACCAATACAGGGATTCTGTTTGAATAAAACCACAGTGATCACATGAATAGTATTGAATATCATATTTATTTAGGATAATTGCAGTTGCAAGAGGCAGGCTCTTGGAATTACAGATATTGCATCGCACGTTTTTTGCTGTCACAATATTCACCTCTTGTCATCCATGTATACTTTATGCACCCAGAACCAATATAAAACCCACGTGATCACAAAAGCGGCAACAAATCCCGAGATGATGCTAATCGTCGCCCCCCATGCGCCCCAAACCGGAATAATAATTAAACCAGGAACAAAACTAAAAAAAGCCCAGATACCCGAAATGATCAACATAGCCTGAGGCTTTTGCGATGCTTGAAGGGAAATTGCACCTCCCCAAAAAAACGCCAGAAGCAAAGGGATGAATCCCCATATCGGGATTTGATTTGTATAGGATAAATACTTCCCTTCAAATAGAAATTGATTTAACCTACCACCGAACAGAACAAGCAGACATTCATAGAATAAAGCGATACCACCCAATAGAACAGTGAACAAGAATATTTTTCTCCGCATAAATTCATAAGCCCCTGAGGCGAAGTCAGCGGTGATAGCAGGGGTGGCCAGCGCACTGAAGGCCGTAGCGGTTAACATCATTGGTTGGATAAATGTTTGTAAGATCCGCACCGCACCAGCATCTTCAATGTTAGATAGCAATCCCGTAAGGTATATCTGGGATTGAGTCGCCAGTCCGATAAGCACGCCAGATACGATCAGCCATTTGCCAAATGACCAAGTTTCAGACAGAATTGTTATTAGATCAATTCTATCAGATGCTGAGTTTTCGTTTCGCAGAAATAATAGCAGTATCAAACCACTGAGTAAACCAGCCAGTGAGATAATCAAGATACTATTTGCTCCATTCAAAATACCATACCGTCTTGCCCAATAAAAAATAAAAATCAATACTAAAAAATAAACCACTGACCCTATAAGAGCCAAGCCTGGCTTTAACAATACATAAAAAACGCGCCGCATCAATAAAGGGAACAATATGAACGGCAAACCAACGGTGGAGAAAATCAAAACCGATGCCGCAACAGAATGGTTGTTAGAGAATTGAACTAGCCAGATGATAAGACCGGACAAGATACCTGTTGGTACTGACAATAAGAACAATAACCGAACCTGCCCTAATAAATAGGAAACTATGCGATCTCGATAACCAGAAGGACCAAGTATACCTATTGGCTCTAAAGCGAATGATGTATAAACTTGCATAAAAAAAGATAGAACTGCGAAACCAATCGCAAACTCACCGAAATCTTCATTGCTTAACCATCTTGCCAAAAAAACCGATGTTAAAAAATTCGCTCCTGAGAAAATTGCCTGGTCAAGAATACCTAGTCCACCTTTTAATCCCCAGCGATGGATCGTGTTCATTAATGATGTTGGAACATTACTTTCCATGCCAAAATTATAGTACATGGACAACCAAGCAACATTACTATAAATTAACAAAAAACGGCTCCCAAATCTAGATGGGAGCCGTTTTTCTTCCCTTACTTGCAGGCTATACGTCTGTCATTGAAGGCGCGGGGGCCTTCGAGCGCACTACTGCCCACGCCAGCACACCAAGCAAAACAAGAGCAACCGCCCAAACGCCAAAGAGGGCTGCACCGGTAGCGCCCGAGTACTGCACCACAATCGGAGCAATGATCACGGACACAAGATTCACGACTTTGATCATGGGGTTGAGGGCAGGGCCAGCTGTATCCTTGAACGGATCGCCGACTGTGTCACCTACAACACCAGCCTTGTGACGTTCCGAACCCTTGCCAAGATTATTCGCCACATCCCTGGGTTCGTCCTCAATCAGCTTCTTGGCATTGTCCCAGGCTCCACCGGAATTGTTCAGGAACACAGCCAACAACTGACCGGAAACAATGATGCCAGCCAGGAAGCCACCAAGAGCCTCAACTCCCAGCATCAGACCTACAACGATTGGAGTTACTATGCCCAGCAATGCGAGTGAAACCAATTCCTTCTGCGCGGCGGTCGTGGAAATGCTGACAGCCTGTCTGTAATCAGGTTTGATCTTGCCTTCCAACACGCCCAATTTGAACTGGCGCCGAACTTCCAGCACGATCAACGAAGCCGCGCGGCTCACAGCCTGGATGGCGAAGGAGGAAAACAACCACGGCAGAGCACCACCGATCAACATACCCACAAAGATCTGAGGGACATCCACGCGAATACCGATGGCCTGGATCTGAGCTTCGAGAGCAATCCCAAGGCTGGCCTGTGCCCGCGAGACATCCACCAGGAACGAACCAAACAACGAAACAGCTGCGATCACTGCGGAACCAATCGCCACACCTTTAGTAATAGCTTTTGTGGTGTTGCCAACTGCATCAAGATCAGCCATGATCTGCTGGGCATCCTTTGTGGCTTTATCTGTCTGTCCATGCCAGGCCATTTCACCGATACCATTTGCGTTATCAGAGATGGGACCGAAAGAGTCCATGGCTACGTTGTTGCCAGTAAGCGTGAGCAAACCGATAACGGTCATGGCGACGCCATACAGAATGAAAGTGGCATTGTCGGCACCTTCCACACCGGGGATGGTTCCAAAGACGAGGATGGAAGCCACGATGGTCAATGCGATCACGAGCACAGACCACACAGATGACTCAAAACCTATGGCAACACCGTTAAGGATCAAAGTGGCAGGGCCAGTGTCTGCGGACTTCTTGATGTCGTTTACAGGCGCGGCATGTGTACCTGTGAAATATTCAGTCAAACGATCAATCAAAATGGCAAGCAAAACTCCCACACCTACAGCAGTGGGCAAGCGCCACCATCCACCCCATGCATTCATTTCAGGGGTGTTCAAATACAAGAAACCTGCAATGAAGAACAAGGCGGCAGAGATCACAGCCGATGTAAGAAATCCGCTAAATATCGCGCTCATTGCATCAGCGCTTGTGCCGGTCTTGCCTGCTTTCACAAAGTAAGTGCCGATAATGGAAGACAACACTCCAATACCACGGACGATCAAGGGGAAGATGATCCACTCAAGGCGGCCGGTAATATGCCAGAGCGCCAGACCTAGTATAAGTCCAGAAACGATCGTCACTTCGTAGGATTCGAATATATCCGCGGCCATTCCAGCACAGTCACCGACGTTATCTCCCACCAGGTCCGCGATCACAGCGGGATTTCTCGGATCATCCTCAGGGATGCCGGCCTCCACTTTACCGACCAGGTCAGCACCCACATCCGCTGCCTTTGTAAAGATACCGCCACCCACGCGCATGAACAACGCCAGCAGGGTTCCACCAAAACCGAAGCCGAGCAAAGCATCTGGTGCGGCAATGCCGAGGATCATGAAGATGATCGTGCCGCCAAGCAAGCCAAGACCATCGGTGAGCATACCGGTAATGGTGCCTGCCCGATAAGCAATACGGAGGGCGTCACCGAACGACCTTTTGGAAGCCGAGGCCACGCGCACATTGGCTTCAACAGCCATACGCATACCGAGTTGCCCCACAGTCAGAGAAAATAGTGCGCCCATCACAAAGGCCAGAGCGCGTGCGATGCCGATCCACAAACGGACAGTGGCTGGGTCAACGCCCTCAAAGCGCTCAAGCGCCTCGGGGGAGGGTGGAACAATGTAAACCGAGAAAAAGAGAGCAACTGTGAGAATTCCGATCAAGGGCAAAATGGAGCGGAACTGCTTTTTCAAGTAAGCATCTGCACCATCCTTGATCGCGTTCCAGACTTCCTGCATTTGGGGCGTACCTTTATCTTCACGCAGGATTTGGGATCGGAGAAACACTGCATAAGCCAGGCCAAGTAAGGCAACGCCGAACACGGCCCAGATCGCGGTGGTCTCCAGTGGGGTAAGTCCCATGACAAACATGTGGGTATATCCTCCTAGAAAAATAAAATAGGGCTTTCGCCCGGCAAAGCAGAAGGATTTTACAGGCGC
The DNA here is from genome assembly GCA_045402985.1 of Anaerolineales bacterium. Lineage (GTDB taxonomy): Bacteria > Chloroflexota > Anaerolineae > Anaerolineales > Villigracilaceae > Defluviilinea. The sequence continues at coordinate 10,027 of JAXIPJ010000297.1, read as the reverse complement.
ACCAAAGATGTGTCAAGCATAATGAAACTGCAATGCTTCCATACAATTTTTACCAGCGGTATTGGCTTTTGCATCCCTGTATTTCTTAAAGCGGTGTGGAAACTGATTGACTTTCGCTCAACTGCTGTCACACACTAGTTGACAGTCTGCGCCGAGTTTGATAAGATTTATCTAATTCACTCCCCAAGGAGAAAAAATGTTACAAGAACTCGAGACAAAAATCTTTACAGAAACAAATATTCCTACCATCACGCTGTCTGCAGCAGCTTCTGATGCAGTAAAAAATATCCTAAGCGAACGAAGCCTGGAAGGTTATGGGTTGCGTGTTTATGTTGCTGGTGGTGGCTGCTGTGGCGTGAATTTCGGCATGGCACTGGATAACAACATTCGCGATATCGATACAACCTTCAATGCAGACGGTGTCATGGTCGTGGTCGATGAGGTGTCCATTGAATACCTGCGCGGCGCAACGATCGATTTCGTCAACGACCCGGTGCGGGGTGCCGGCTTCGCAGTGGATAGCCCGAACGCAAAAAGCCAGGAACATGGGCATGCTCATGGTGAAGGCGGATGTGGCTGTGGCGGCTCCTGCTCCTGCCAAAATTAGGAAAAGTTTTATGGATAAAAAGAGACCGCGTTGAGCGGTCTTTTTTTATCTTCCACGCAGGTATGAGATCACTGCGCCAAAGAAGCCGAATAATCCCAGACCAAGGATCAAAAAACCCATCGGCACATTTGTGGTTGTGGTGGCAGCCGGGTCAGTAAACGAGGGCAGGTCAAGCGGTGGAGGCTGTGTGAACGTCGGCAAACGAGTAGCAGTCTGTTGACCAATGAAGGCAGCCTCTAGGGTCGGGTTGATCGTGGGCGTTGAGAATGGTGTTGGTGTTGACGGGACATCCACAATCGGCAGCAGGGCCCCTGGTGACAGCGATACATACAATCCATACACCCAGCCAATGGAGCCGGGCACACCAGGATAACGGATCAGGATCCAATCCTCCCGCCCTCTTGCACGCCCGATGGCTGGCGCAGTTTCATTCCCAAGCAAAACGCCAATCGCCGGATAATCAAACGAACTCGGGCCCGCAAATACATTGATAGTCGGGATGCTTTGATCTACCTTGATAGTGGGGCCTGGCGGCGTACCTGTTACAGTAGGCACCGATCCCGTAGGCTGTTGTGCCAATACCGGCAGTGTTCCTGGCACGAAGACCCCCAGTAATGTTATCCCAAATATTGCAACGACCCAGATCAAAATTCTGGTTCTGCGAAACATACCTGCATCACCTTCTCAAAACGAACGATACGGTCAGACCCATTGCTCCGATCACGACCAGGATCACGATGAAAATTCCAGTGGCGCGCGACGAGCGCGACGTGGCGGCATCGGTATATTGAGGGATCTCCAATGGAGGGGGCGGGGTAAAAGTTGGCATGCGCGTCTGCGTCGGTTGGACGATGAACGCCGCCGCCAACGTTGGGTCAATGGTGGCCGAAACAAGCGGAGTGGGAGTTGGGGGCGGTTCTGCGATCTGAAGTTCGCCACCGGAAATCGTCACAAATGAGGCGTAGATCCAGCCTATCCCATTTACGCCGCCCACAAACGAGATCTGCACCCATTCGCGTCCCGGCGAGACGCCCAAGGCGGGCACAACATCACCTGGCTGTAGCTGTCCAATAATTGGATAAAAGACCGTACTGGGCCCACTGCGCACATTGATCGGTTCAGCATAGATAACGGTCGCCAATATCCCAGACGGAGTTGACGCTTCCTGAAACGCCCCAGCCTGATCCGGTGATAGGAGTGTTGCCAGTCCCAAGACTGTTACCGTTAAAATCCCGATCAGCCTCTTAAACCAAAATCGTTTCATTGCGTATATAGTCATAATAGACAAAATACGACGACATTTCGTCGTCGCTCATAAAGCGGATTATAATCGAAAACATGGACCGACGAATTTTTCACGGAAACATCAAACCAAACGACCTGGCCCACGCTCTGATCGCAGAGTTTAACCGTGGGAATATGAATACACAAGTGATGGGTGATAACGACAGGATCGCTGTGCAAATTGCAACGCGCATGGGGACGATGTCTGGCGGGCACACTGCGCTGACCATCAACATCCAAAAAGTTGAAGATGGCATCATGATGGAGTTGGGGCAGCAAGCCTGGCTGGGAGTGGCCGCCAGCCTGGGTCAGACAGCCCTTTCTGCGCTACGCAATCCTCTCAGTCTACTGGGTAGGTTGGACGATCTCGCCCAGGATATTGAAAATATGCAATTGAGCGAGAATGTCTGGAAAATAATCGATCGAACTGTTGCGACACTTGGCGCCTCTCACGCCCTGTCAGACAGATTGACGCGTATCACCTGTGATTATTGTGGCTCGGCCAACCCACTGGGCGAAGGGAACTGCCTTGCCTGTGGAGCTCCATTGGGTGAGGCTCATCCCATCACCTGCCGAAACTGCGGATTTGCCGTCAGCACCAGCGAAGTTATTTGCCCCAACTGTAGTCAAAATTTGCGCTAGCTTGCCTGCATTTTCAGGCATAATATGTTATATTGAAACTGTAAGCTTGGTATCTTGCAGATTTTTCGGCTCGCCTCTATAATAATATTTGAAACTTACAAATTAGGTTTGAGGGCTTTTCATGAAGCTAAGACTTGACCAACTGGAAGCAAATTTACAAAAGCTTGTTGAAGATCAATTGGCAGGGATTCTACCGGGGCAAAAACTGGAAGACCGCGTCATTCAACATCTGGCAACTGCGCTAAGAGAAAATGTCGTTCAGCAAAAGGATGAAGGCGCGATCGCTCCCACCATCTTTACTCTGATCGTCGCCACTGACACCTCTCCCATGTGGAAGGAAGAGCGCATTATTGACGCACTGAAGAATATCATCACAACCGCGGGGAAAGATGTCGGCCTGAAGTTTGTCACCCAACCAACCATCAACATTACAACAGACGATACCTTTTCCGCCGACGAAGTGCGAGTAGTAGCAACACATAAACTGGAGCCGGTGGCTGAGACGCAGGGAATGCAAACATCACTTTACAACGAAGAACCGGGCGAGGGCGAGAATATCCCCGAAAACGCATTCCTGATCATTGAAGGCGTAAAGGTCCATCAACTCTCTGATTCTGTGGTTAACATTGGCCGCAGACTGGAGAATCAGCTGGTGATCGATGACCCGCGTGTTTCACGAAACCACGCCCAATTGCGCGCTATCAAAGGACGCTTCGTTCTGTTCGATCTGAATTCAACCGGGGGCACGTTCGTAAATGGTCAACGCACCAGCCAGACGGTCCTCTATCCAGGTGACGTTATATCGCTCGCCGGCGTTGCCCTGATCTTCGGGCAGGACAATCCACCTCCCCGCCTCGATACTGATACATCATCTGGGGAAACGGAACCGGGTGCAAGCGAAAGGCCCACTGCAACAGTTGATCAGAATACTGTGGATATCAGGACCGACAGTCTCAAATTTAGATTCAGAGATGAAAAACCTCCTAAATGATAGCGACCGTTGTCCTTGCCTTGCGATTTGCTCTGGCAATTGCACTCTATACATTTCTGGGATGGGCACTTTTTACACTTTTGCAGGAACTTAAACAACAGGGGAATAAATTATCGACGCAAAAAAAGCCTGGCATTACAATATTCTTCAATATTGGAAATAAAAAGGATAATCAGCGGCATTTCAGCGGACCTGAAATTATGATTGGCCGTGATACCCATTGCGATCTCTCAGTGCTGGATGAAGCTTTATCTTCGCATCATGCTCGCATTACTTTTCATCATGGTCAATGGTGGCTTGAGGATCTCAACTCAAGGAACGGAACATTCCTCAATCGCGAAAAATTAAATACTCCGGCTGTTATCATCACCGGCGACCAATTCAAATGCGGAAATACCCTCTTCGATATCCGCGTGGATGCGGATGATGCCCTCCCCGCCAATACAACCTAGAACTGGAGGTCCTCCATGGCCAAACAAGTGCTGCTTGCAATGATTGGTGGTTCCGGGCTTTATGAAATGCCAGGGCTGCGTCATACGCGGGAATACAACATGGACACTCCCTTCGGGAAGACCAGCGCGCCCATCATCCTCGGCGAATTGGAAGGTCAAAACGTAGCGTTCCTCGCGCGACATGGAATTGGGCATCACATTACACCGAGTGAGGTCCCATATCGCGCAAATATTTATGCATTGAAGTCTCTCGGCGTGCAACGTATAGTAAGCATTAGCGCCTGCGGATCCTTGAAGGAAGAGTTGGCACCTGGCCATATTGTGATCCCCGACCAGATATACGACAACACCCACGGACGGAGCCGCTCATTTTTTGGCGACGGCCTGGTAGCGCACGTAAGCGTGGCGGACCCTTTTTGTGTGGACCTCTCTGATCAATTGGAATCCGCTGTCGGCGCGGCGGGAGGTGTTCTGCACCGCAACGGCGCATTGATCACGATAGAAGGTCCGCGTTTTTCGACGAAGGCCGAATCCAATACGTATCGTTCGTGGGGAATGTCCATTATAGGAATGACGGCCTCGCCTGAGGCGTTTCTGGCGCGCGAAGCTGAAATTTGTTACGCTACCATGGCACACGTCACAGATTATGATGTCTGGCATGTTAGCGAGGCGCCCGTCACCGTCGAGATCGTAATTCAAACTCTCAATAAGAATACAACCCTCGCGCAGAAGGCAGTGCGCTCGCTGGCACGTAACCTAAAATATGAAAGGCGTTGTGAGTGTGCACACGCCCTCTCTACGGCATTGATCACGCGCAAAGAAGTTATTCCGCCCGAAACGCGCCAGAAACTGGATCTATTGGTCAATAAATATTTGTAGCGTATGAACAGAGTCATTCAAAGCGACCTGCTGAAAATAGCAGCGGTCTTTCTTGTTTTGCAAACTGTGATCATCACTCTCTCTCCGGGCGTTCGGGCCCGCACATGGGATGTGGATTATCGCTGGTCGCAATGGGTCGCTCTGGCACTCTGGGCATTTTTCGCATCACGTGCACATGGCGCAATCCTCAGACGCCTGCCAGATGCGGATCCCTATTTGTTCCCAGCCGCTGCGCTTCTAAGCGGTTGGGGTTTGCTCACCGTCTGGCGCCTTGATTCCACGTTTGGAGCGCGTCAGGCAATTTGGTTGGGTACAAGCATGCTCGTCCTATATTTTGGAGTGCGCCTCCCCACCCTTCTGGATTCTCTTCGCAAATATAAATATTTGTTATTGAGCGCAGGTCTGATCCTTACCAGCCTGACGCTTTTTTTCGGAACGAACCCGCTCGGATACGGCCCGCGTTTGTGGCTGGGATGCTGTGGCATTTACTTTCAGCCCTCCGAACCGCTCAAACTTTTGCTGGTTGCCTATCTTGCCGCCTATCTCGCAGACCGACTCCCCATTCAGCTTGGCACGCTCTCGCTGCTTTATCCCACCCTGCTCCTGAGCGGTATTGCGATCCTCCTCCTGTATTTTCAGCGTGATCTCGGAACTGCGTCCATTTTCATTGCACTTTACACGATCATCATTTACATTGCAACCGGGCGTCGAAGAACGGTGCTGGTGAGCACAGGGTTTCTGGTGTTGGTTGGTATTGTTGGCTACTATTTTATTGATATTGTGCAGGCGCGCATCGACTCGTGGTTGAACCCGTGGGATGACCCCAGCGGCGGCTCCTATCAGATCATCCAATCTTTGATGGCCATTGCCAACGGCGGCCTGGAAGGACGGGGGCCCGGTTTGGGAAGTCCCGCGCTGGTGCCGGTTGCCATTTCCGATTTTATTTTTGCGGCGATCGCTGAAGAAACAGGCCTGATCGGGACTGTGGGCTTAAGCGCGCTCTTCGGCCTCATCCTCTCCCGCGGTCTGCGAACTGCCATCCGCGCACCCAACCTTTTCCGCCGATTGTTCGCCGCGGGCTTGTCTGCATATATTGGCATTCAGGCGCTCTTGATCATGGGTGGCAATCTGCGCCTGCTTCCCTTGACCGGCGTAACTCTGCCGTTCATTTCCTACGGCGGATCGTCCCTATTAACTTCATTTATTGCATTACTTTTTCTGCTTCTCATCAGCAATCATTTGGATGAAGAGCCAGCTCTGCTCACTCGACCGCGGCCGTATCTGCTCCTCAGCCTGTTCCTATCTGCTGGGTTATTTGCCACCGCGCTCACGAACGGATGGTGGGCCATCCTGCGCGGACCCGATCTGTTGGTGCGCACCGATAACCCGCGCCGCATCATTGAAGATAATTACGTTATGCGCGGCATGTTGCTCGACCGCACAAATATCATTATCAATGCAACAGAAGGAGAGATCGGCGCCTACACACGCGTGTATAAATATCCAGAGCTCGCTTCCGTGACCGGATATAACCATCCGATCTACGGGCAGGCGGGACTCGAGTCTTCGATGGATGAATATCTTCGCGGACTGAAAGGCAATCCCGCCTCCACGCTATGGTGGAATCATTTGCTATATGGCATGTCACCAGAAGGCCTGGATGTACGCCTGAGCATTGACCTCTATCTACAATATCGCGCGGACGAATTGATGGTCGATCATCGTGGCGCGGTGATCCTGCTGAACGCGGCGAGTGGAGAAATATTCGTCATGTCTTCGCAGCCAACATTCAATCCGACCGAACTGAATGAGATCGGAGCAAAGTTGAGCGAAGATCCCAATAAGCCATTAATTAATCGCGCCACGCAAGGACTCTATCCAACTGGCACGCTGATCACGCCGTTCGCGATGGCACTCCATGACCAACAAACTCTCAGCGAAATTGAATTAAAAAGTATTTACGAGGCTTTTGGTTTTTATCTTACCCCCAATTTGAGAATCCAAGTCGCGGAACCTCTATTAAATACGGAGGTAAACAATCTGCATGTTTCGCCATTGCAGGTTGCTCTGGCATCCGCAGCGTTAAGTAACCATGGAATTATTCCCCCTCCGCGGATTGCGACGGCTGTGAACACGCCCGAGGAGGGCTGGGTCGTGTTACCAGCATTGGGAACGTCACTTACTGCGATTCAGGATTCGGCGGCGGATGAGGCGGCTGAGTCCCTGATCGTGGATGGTGAAAGTTATTGGGCACACACCGCACGCGCTAAGGGAGATGAGTCGCCAGTCACATGGTTTATTGGCGGCACGCCTCCAAACTGGCAGGCAACGCCGCTGGTGGTAGTGGTGCTACTGGAAGAAGATAACGCCCGGCTGGCGGAGTGGATCGGCCGGGAATTACTTATTGATGCAATGAATCCATAAGATTTGGCGCAGTTATTTTAAACAAAAGAGAGCCAGGCTAAAGCCTGGCTCTCTTAATAAGTATTTTTTACATACCCTGATCTTGATCTTTTGCGCCGTATCCGGGACCACTCTTGAAGAAATCGTAATTGGGTTTAATATCGGCAGTGAGATCGAGCACTTCACCGGCTTCCAATTGTCTGGCATTATCCAGCACGATCTTTCCACCACTATGATTGGTGCCTTCGAAGTGGCCGGTGAGCCCCACGTTCACGATATATTCACCGCCTTTTGCAGTATACGCCGCAGGCACTTCGTCTTCGGGGAAAATGGCGGCAAATGGACATTCGGGAACGCACGCTCCGCAGTCAATACAAGTGTCGGGGTCGATGTAAATCCAGGGCCATTCGTCGATCGGTTGGCCGGGCACCATGCATTCGACAGGGCAAACATCAATGCAGCCGCGATCGCGAACGCATAAACTTGTAATAATATAGGTCATGGAACATCTCCTTGATAGAAATGTGGTTATTCTAGATGTTTCTATTATATCTTGCTTCTTTTGCTTGGCAAGGTGTCATATCGTTGCCAGCAGGGCGCACGCCTGCCCCGATGCTTTTTCGGGGTCCTGACGAAGCCGCGAAGGGTCCATATCAACACGGGGATTGTCTCTGGATTACAACCCTCGCAATGACATTTGATTATTTATTTTTCTCTGCAACAGCATCCCAATTGACCACATTCCACCAGGCGGTGATGTAATCGGGCCTGCGATTCTGATAGTTCAGATAATAAGCATGTTCCCAGACATCAATGCCTAGAATTGGGGTTAGCCCTTCTGAAAGCGGACTATCCTGATTGGCACTGGAAACCACAGCCAGGCCATCGCTTTTTTTAACCAGCCATGCCCAACCGGATCCGAAACGCGTCGTTGCGGACTTTGTAAATTCTTCCTTGAACGCATCAAACGACCCGAAAGCTGCATCGATCGCTTTAGCCAAATCTCCGCTGGGAGCACCACCCGCGTTGGGCCCCATAACCTCCCAGAACAGGTTGTGATTATATGTGCCGCCACCATGATTACGGACAACTGTGCGAACAGCCTCGGGCACAGCGCTCAAATCACTCAATAGATCTTCCAGGGATTTGCCAGCCAGCTCAGGGGTCTTGTCCACAGCCGCATTCAAGTTGGTGATGTAGGTGTTGTGATGTTTCGTATGATGGATCTCCATCGTGCGCGCGTCGATATGCGGTTCCAACGCGTCGTATGCATATGCCAGTTTTGGAAGTTCAAAAGCCATTTCGATCTCCTTTTAGATGTGATGTTCTGCCTCCCCATTCCAGCAGCTTGTTATGAATTATGTCGCTGAAAATTGTAGTACGGTGAGAGGCGCATGTCAAGAAAGATATTCAAGATTCGCAAATGCCTCACACCATTTCGTAGAAGATTCGCGGCAAAATGATTTTCTCGCCCCTCCCTTGCGCAGACGCACAATCATCGATTATCCTTGGATACATGAGCAAAAGCCGACTCGAAGCATTTAGCGACGGCGTCATCGCCATCCTCATCACCATTATGGTGCTGGAACTGAAAGGGCCAGAGGGCGCGGATCTGGCCGCGTTAAGTAGGTTGACACCGATATTTCTGAGCTATGTATTAAGTTTCGTCTTTCTCGGCATCTATTGGAATAATCATCACCATTTATTGCAGGTGGCAAAACAGGTGAATGGAAGTGTACTTTGGGCAAACTTGCATCTGTTATTCTGGTTATCGCTCATCCCCTTTGTGACCAGCTGGATGGGCGAAAATGGTTCTGCGCAATTGCCCATTGCATTATATGGTGTTGTCTTGTGGATGTCTGGACTCGCTTATTACATCCTCGCGCAGACGTTGATCTCGCTGCACGGTAACGACTCATTGCTGGCAACCGCATTGGGCAGAAAGTTCAAAGAGATCATGTCACTGGTCTGCTACACGGTGGCGATATTGTTTTCATTCATCAGCCCCTCTGTCTCTATTGCCATCTACGTGTTTGTGGCCTGTGTGTGGCTCGTCCCCGATCAACGCATCGAGAAGACGCTGGATCGATAACCCTTTCATTTTCCAATGTAACAAACTCTGTCTTGACTCTGCATTCGCGTTTTACTACTATATCTCCATCTTGCCATTACCAATGCAGATAACCACGAATACTTCGCCGAGAACACACCTCCTCAACAGTCAAGCCCACAACGATAACAAAGACTCTGATGCGTAATCAGGGTCTTTCTGTTTTAATTCGCAGTTCCATCACTCCAGCGCAAATCCAATCGAACATAACTTATAATTGGTTATACAAAAGAGTGACAAGATGAAACTGAAATCCATGGCCCTCGCATCCACACTTCTTATTTTTGGTTGCGGAAGCCCGACACAACTTCCTGCAACACAGTCAACCACCATCCCGCCCACTGGGCAAATCGTGCAACCTTCCACAGAGATCTTTCCAACAGCAACCCAGGCAATCGTTGACCTAAACTATTTTCGCGATGATTTCGAAACCAACCTGGGCTCAGGCTGGCAATGGCTGCGCGAAGTTCCCAACAACTGGAGTCTTACTGCTGTCCCTGGCGCCTTGCAAATAAACCTGGACGGCGGCGAGGTCAGTGATGAGACCATGACGAATTTACTTTTGCGAGCCGCACCAGCCGGGAACTTCCAGATGGAAACCAAAGTCACATTCAGCCCAAAAGCGGATTTCCAATTTGCCGGGCTTATCATTTATGAAT